>CALMWD010000057.1 GCA_937873105.1 uncultured Rhodanobacteraceae bacterium | reverse complement strand
GGCATCAGCGCCGGCCTGTACATGTACCCGGTGCTGATGGCCGCCGACATCCTGATGTTCAACGCGCACGCGGTGCCGGTGGGCAAGGACCAGGTGCAGCACATCGAGATCGCGCGCGACCTCGGCCAGCGCTTCAACCACGTCTACGGCGGCGACTACTTCGTGTTGCCGGAGGCGCAGGTGGACGAGAACACGGCGACGTTGGCCGGACTCGACGGGCGCAAGATGTCGAAGAGCTACGACAACACGATTCCGCTCTGGGACGAACCCGCGACGATGCGCAAGCTCGTCATGAGCATCGTCACCAATTCGCAGGCGCCGGGCGAGCCGAAGGACCCGGACGCCTCGCACGTGTTCTCGATATATCAGGCCTTCGCCACGCCCGAGGAAACCGCGGCGATGCGCAAGGCCTACCGGGACGGCATCAGCTGGGGCGACGCCAAGCAGGCGCTGTTCGAACGCATCGACCGCGATCTCGCGCCCGCGCGCGAACGCTATCGCCACTACATGGCGAACCCGCAGGAGGTCGAGGCATTGCTGTTGCGCGGCGCCGAACGGGCCCGCGAAGAATCGCGCCCGTTCATCGCGCGCCTGCGCGAGGCGGTCGGCCTGCGCTCGGTCGCGAAGGTCGCTGCGGCCGCGGCAAGAGCGGAGACATCCCGCGATGCCTTGCAGCCCGAGCTGAAGCAGTATCGCGACAGCGACGGCCGGTTCTACTTCAAGCTCGCCGAGAAGTCGGCCGGCGTGTTGGCGCAGAGCATCGGCTTCGCGAACGGCAAGGAGGCCGGCGCCGCGATCGCGCGCATCAGGCGCGGCGAGGGCGCCATCGCGAATGGCGAACTCGTGCTCGATGGCGCCGCCGTGGCCTATGTGCCGGACGTGGTCGATCCCGCCGAGGCCAGTGCCGCACTGGATGCCCTGGTGCGACTCGAAGCCGAGGCGCAGGCGAAGAAGCAGGCGCAGCCATGAGCGTGCTCGCCCTGATCCTGTTCCTGCCCTGGTTCATCATCGTCGGCGGCGCCTACTGGTTCCTGCCGAAGGAATCGCCGCGCTCGGTCGCGCGCAACCGCATCGACGCGATCGCCCTGCTCGTCGCGGTCGCGCTCAGCGCCGTCGGCATGTGGCTCGGCATGCAGACCGACACCACCGGCTACCACCCGATCTGGGCCCAGGTGCTGGCCACGCTGTACGCCTACGGCGCCTTCCTCGGCGTGTTGGCGCTGGCGGCGTGGCTGCGTCCGCGTCCGGGCGCAGGTTCGCAGTAGCATCGCGCCATGGGGCGTGCACCATCGGATGAAGCTCGGGAACGCGAAGAACTCGGCGGCTACACGCACGCCGAGTTCGACCGCGAGTTCGTGCGTTCGCACCGCTCGGACTGGGCCAGCGTCGCCACGCGCGTGCTGACCCTGATCATCGTCTATGGCCTGCTCGCGCGCGCCATTCATCGCCACGATCCGCCGCCGTGGCTGCTCATGCTGCCCTTCGTCGCGGAGTTCCTGCTGATCTTCGCGCTGGGCTGGTTCCTGTCGCGCTTTGTCGTGTCCTGCAAGACCTTCGCGAAAAGCGGCGGCAGCCTGGGCCTGGTGTTGTTCTGGATGGTGCTGATGGGCGGGGCGATGGTCGCCGCCATCGTGTTCAATCCGGGCGGTACCGGGCGCGCTGCGACGCCGATGTTGGCGCTGCGCGAGGCCGGCGCCTGGATCGTGCGCACCGACCTGCACTGGGCGCTGCTGGCGATGGCGGCGGCGCTGATCGGTTCGACCGCGCTCGAGGTGATGCGCTGGAAGCAGGAACGCGGCGTCTTCGTCTGGGCCTCGATCATGACCGCCAGTTTCCGGCTCGGCATCGCCTTCCTGGTCGCGGTGGTCGGCGGTTTCATCCTGGTCTTCGCCGGTGATGTCCTGCTGCCCGTGGTCGAGGCGATGTTCATCGGCGGCGGCAGCGCCCTGACCTGGGCGGTCTACGGCTTCATCGTGCTGGTCGAAGTGCTGACCCTCGTGGTCGCGGTGCTGATGCATCGCGACGCGATGAAGCCGCCGAGCGAGAGAAAGGTCGCGCCGGAGCAGCGGAAGCGGCGACTGCCCTAGTTCGCCCGCGCCAGGTCGTCCAGCATCGCCCGCAGGAAGCGCGCCGCCTCGCCGCCGGTCGCGGCGCGATGGTCGAAGGTGAGGGACAGCGGCAGCACCTTGTGCGTCTCGATGCCGCCCATGACCGGCACGAGCTGGTGGCGGCCCTTGCCGGCGGCGACGATGGCGACGCAGGGCGGCACGATCACCGGGGTCGCGTAGCGGCCCGCGAACATGCCGAAGTTCGACAGCGAGATGGTGTAGCCCTTGAGTTCGTCGGGCGCGATGGATCGGTCCTCGACCTGGGCGCGCAGGCGGTTCACGCCTTCGCGGATCATGCGCGCGTCGAGCATGTCGGCATTGCGCAGGGCCGGCACGAACAGGCCGTCCGGGGTGTCGACGGCGATGCCGACGTCGACGCGCGAATGCAGGGTGCGGGTGCTGTTGGCCATGTCGAACCAGGCGTTCAGCGCCGGCTCGGCCTTGCAGGCGACGACGATGGCGCGGATCAGGCGCGCGGTGATGTCGTTGCCCGGCGTCCAGGCGTGCAGGTCGGCGTCGTCGCAGAGCGTGGTCGGCACGACTTGCGCATGCGCCTCGGCCATGATGCGCGCCATGTTGCGGCGCACGCCGCGGATCGGTTCGGGCTGGCCCGAAGCCTGCACGGTCGGCGGCGTGGTGCGGACCGGCTTGCCGGCGAGCGAGCGCGGGTCGGCGGTGTAGGGATCGTTGCCCCTCACCACAGCCCTGTCCCCGCTGGCGCGGTGCGAGGGAGAAGTCGGGACGGTGGCGGCGGGCGCGGCCTGCGCCGGTGTCGAGGATGCGGCCGTCGCAAGCGCCGACGGATTCGCTGCGGCGTGTTTCACGTCCTGCATCGTGATGACGCCGTCGGGGCCGCTCGGACGCACGCGCGCCAGGTCGACGCCGAGCTTCTTCGCCGCGGCACGCACGGCCGGCATCGCCTTGATGCCGCCGATGGCGATCGCGGCCTCGTGTTTCACCTCGTTGCTGGCCTGCATCGCGCCGACCACGGTGCCGGCATCGGCGCGATCGGCCGGTGCCGAGGTCGTGACGGCGGCGGTTGTCGCGGGCGCCGATGCTGCTGCACTTCCTTCTCCCCGTTCGCGGGGAGAAGGTGCCGAAGGCGGTTGAGGGGCGCTCTTCGGCTTCGGCGCGTGATGATGCCCGGTGTCTTCGGCCTCGGCGCGCTGCGGCAGGTTCGGATCGACCGCAAAGGTCGCCAGCGCCGCGCCGGTGTCGATGACGTCGCCGGCCTGGCCGTGCAGCTTGACGACCGTGCCCGAGAACGGCGAGGGCACCTCGACCACGGCCTTGGCGGTCTCCATCGAGACCAGGGGCTGGTCCAGCATCACCGTGTCGCCTTCCTTGACCAGCCATTCGACGATCTCGGCGTCGGGCAGGCCTTCGCCGAGGTCGGGCAGCAGGAAATCCTTCATCGTGCTCATCGCGTGTCTCCGTCTGCGCTGCGGGCGGCAGTCGCGTCGTCGAGGTCGAGGTGGGTGGCCGGCAGCCAACCTTGCTGCTGGCGTGCATTCTCGCACCACCACCAGCCGCCGGTTTCTTGGATCAGGTTCAGGATGTCACCCGCGTCGGCATCGAGTTCGCGCGCCGAATAGTCGGCGACGCAGCGGGCCTCGCCGTGGTCGCGATCGAGCACGCGCGCCGGCACCCAGCCGCTGCGTCCGCGCACGTCGGTGCCCCAGACAAATTCGGGCCATTCGGTATCGCGCGCACCGAGCACCACCGTCTCGCCGACCGCGATCGCGATCGGATCGGGATACTGCGTGCGGTAGTCGCGCATCACGCCGGCGATCACGGATGCGTTGCCCTGCGTCGTGTGACCCACAGCCCCGACAGTGCCATCGCCGCGACAATCACGGCCCAGGTCCAGGGTTGCGCAAACGGAATCGGCACATGGGTGTCGGCCGCCACGACGAAGCTGATTCGTCCGAGTTCCGTCGACCCATCGAGCATGACGATGGCGGTGTACATCCCTTCAGGCAGGCCAGGAAGCGCGATCGCGTCGCGTACTGGAATGTTTTGCCCGGGTGGACAAAGGATCCCGCAGCCCGTGTCGAAGTGCGCGACGATGGTATTCCCGGAAATCTCGTGGATATTCCAGCCGAATCCGATCGCGCCTTCGTTGGCTTCAACCGTGGCCGAAAGCATGAATGGCTGCATCGCGATCGGCGGATCCGGCGAGATCGCGATGTCGGCCGGCACGCCACTGGCACGCACGCCGCCCATCACCAATAGCGACAACAGCAGCCATCGCTTCAACGTTGCAGAGTTCATCGGAATGTCACCGTTCGTTTCGCCGCCGCGACGATGCGGTCGCGGCTCGGCAGGTATTTCATTTCGAGGCGGAACAGCGGCATCGGGGTGTCGTAGCCGGTGACGCGTTCGACCGGTGCGACCAGGTCGAACATCGCCTTCTCGGCGAGTTGCGCGGCGATCTCGGCGCCGATGCCGCCGGTACGGGCGGCCTCGTGCACGATGACGCAGCGGCCGGTCTTCTTCACCGATTCGTGGATGGTGTCGAAGTCGAGCGGCTTGACCGTCGCGACGTCGATGACTTCGGCGCCGATGCCTTCCTGCGCCAATGCGTCGGCGGCCTCCAGCGTTTCCTTGACGTGCGCGCCCCAGGTCACCAGGGTCACGTCGGCGCCGTCGCGCAGCACGAAGCAGACATCGAGCGGCAGCGCCTCGCCGTCGTCCGGCACTTCTTCCTTGTACTGGCGATAGATGCGCTTGGGTTCGAAGAAGATCACCGGATCCGGATCGCGGATCGCGGCGAGCAGCAGGCCGTAGGCGCGCGCCGGGCTCGACGGGATCACCACGCGCAGTCCGGGGATGTGCGCGAACAGCGCTTCCGGCGCCTCCGAATGGTGCTCGGGCGCACGGATGCCGCCGCCCCAGGGCGCGCGCAGCACCATCGGGCAATGCAGGCGACCGCGGGTGCGCGTGCGCATGCGCGCGGCGTGGCAGACGATGTGGTCCATCATCGGATAGATGAATCCGTCGAACTGCGCCTCGGCCACCGGCTTCATGCCCTGGAAGGCCATGCCGACGGCGAGTCCGGCGATCGAGGTTTCGTCGAGCGGCGTGTCGATGACGCGCTCCGAGCCGAAACGCGCGTGCAGGCCGGCGGTGGCGCGAAACACGCCGCCGTTGACGCCGACGTCCTCGCCGAGCACCACCACGCTCGGGTCGTGCGCGATCTCGTAGGCCAGCGCCTGCGTCACCGCCTCGATCAGGGTGATCTCAGCCATGGGCGCGGCCCTCCAGCGCGATCGCCTGCGCGCGTTGTTCGCTCAGGTCGTGCGGCAGTTCGGCGTACAGGTAATCGAAGATGGCTTCGATCGGCTGCGACTTGGTTTCGAGGTAGGCGTTCACTTCCAGGTCGACCTCGCGTCCGCACTGTTCCTTCCAGGCCTGTTCCTTCGCCTCGTCCCAATGGCCGAGCGCTTCCAGGTACTTGCGCAGGCGCTTCAGCGGCTCGCGTTCCCAGGCCTGCTTGACCTCGTCGTCCGGGCGGTAGCGGCGTGCGTCGTCGGCGGTGGTGTGGTCGGACAGCCGATAGGTCACGGCTTCGACCACGGTGCCGCCTTCGCCGCGGCGTGCACGCGCGATCGCTTCCTGCATCACCGCCAGCATCGCGATCACGTCGTTGCCGTCGACCTGGACGCAGTGCAGGCCGCCGGCCAGGCCCTTTTGCGCCAGCGTTTCGGCGCCGGTCTGGGCGCTGCGCGGCACCGAGATCGCCCACTGGTTGTTCACGACCACGCCGACGTAGGGCAGGGTGTAGGCGCCGGCGCAGTTCACGGCGGCGTAGAAGTCGGTCTTCGATGTGCCGCCGTCGCCGACGACGCTGACCGCGACGCGCGGCTCGCGGCGCAGCTTGAACGCGAGCGCGGCCCCGGCCGCGTGCAGGCATTGCGTCGCGATCGGCACGCACCAGGGCAGGTCGTGCTTCGGACCGCTGAAGTCGTTGCCGCGTTCGTCGCCGCCCCAGTACATCAGCACATGGCGCGGTTTCACGCCGCGCACGAACTGGGCGCCGTACTCGCGA
The DNA here is from genome assembly GCA_937873105.1 of uncultured Rhodanobacteraceae bacterium. Classification (GTDB taxonomy): domain Bacteria; phylum Pseudomonadota; class Gammaproteobacteria; order Xanthomonadales; family Ahniellaceae; genus JADKHK01. Next base: position 26 of record CALMWD010000057.1, on the reverse strand, counting down.
TACATCGGGCAGAACACGTCCTCGGG
>CALMWD010000056.1 GCA_937873105.1 uncultured Rhodanobacteraceae bacterium | reverse complement strand
CGTTCCGGTCGCCGCAGCCGCGGAAATTGCCGGCACGTTGCAGCCGAGGCCGATCAGAAAGGGGACGGCGACGCCGCCGTGCAGGCCGATTCGGTGGAAACCGCGGTCGACGACGAAGGCGACGCGATGCATGACGCCGGATTCCTCGAGCGTGACGAGCAGCAGCACGAGCGGCAGCATGTAGGGCGCGACGATGCCAACGAGGCCGACCATGCCGTCGGCGACGGCGCGACCGACGACGCCCGCCGTCGACGTCGGTTGCCATTCCTGCGCCCAGGCCGCCAGCCGAGCTGACGTCCACGAATCGATGAACGAACTCATCTCGAAGACGATCAGCAGCACCGCGGCGAAGACGAGCAGGCTGCCAAGCAATCCCCAGCGCGGATGCAGGAAGAGTTCGTCGAGCCAGCGCCGCCAGCCTTCGCCCGAGTCGATGCCGCGCGCGCGGGTGACGTCCTCAAACAGAACCGCCGCGCGGTGATGGCGGTCGGCGTGGACTTCCTCGGGCAGCGGGCGCGGCAGCGTCTGTTCGGCGCGCGCGCGGGCCTGCGCGATCTGCGGCGCGAGATCCGGGAAGTGCGTGGTCAGCGAGCGCAGGAAGGAATCGTCGTTCTCCGCGAGTTGCGAGAGCAGGAGCGCGCGCGGTACCCGGAACACTTCTTCGATCTGCGGATGCGAGATGACCGATTTCAGTTCGCGCAGGCTCGCCGCGATGTGCGGCGTCGGCGCCTGCGGCATCGGGCAGGTCTTCTTGCGCGCGACGTCGAGTACCGCCTCGAACAGCGCGGCGACGCCCTTGCCCATGTGCGCGATGGTCGGGATGACGGGTGCGCCGAGCCGCTCGCTGAGCGCCTGGACGTTGATGAACATGCCCTTCTTGCGCGCTTCGTCGACACGATTCAGGGCGATGACCAGCGGCCGACCGAACTGGCCGAGCTCCAGGCTGAGCTCGAGATCCTTCTCGAGCGTCGTCGCGTCGACCACCTGCACAAGCACGTCCGGCGCCGGGAAGTCTGGTCCGCCGGGCGTTGTCTCGTGCTGCGCGACGCGCGGCCACTGGTCGCCCCAGAGCAGGTACATGAGGACGACCTGATCGTGCTCGCTCAGATGATGCAGCGAGTCGATCGACGGCAGGTCGACGAGCGAGATCTGGTCGAGGCCGACGTCGACCACGCACTCCTGATACGCGCCGCCGACCCCGGCCAGGCGCTCATGGCGCACGACGGGGCTGGAGGCGCCTTCGAAGATCGTGCTCTTGCCGGCACCGAAACGCCCGATCAGCGCCACGCGCGGGCGTCGTTTGCCGCGCAAGAGCGGCCCGTTCAGCGGAATGCTTGCTTCCGTCAGGAAACGCTTGTTCCTAGCTGGCATCGGCAAGAAATCCTTGCGGATGATCGCGGTCCGGTCGCTGCGAGGGGTCGACGTGCGCCATCAGGTTGAGCACGCGATGCTTCTTCAGCACGCGCTGCCTGACGTTGACGGCGATGTCGTGGCCGGCCTCGACGGTTTGCGTCGCATCGACCTCGATGTGTGCATCGACGATGATCATGTCGCCCATCTTGCGCGTGCGCAGGTCGTGCGCGCCGAGGACGCCGGGCGTATCGAGGATCGTCTGGCGGATGCGCTGGACTTCTTCGTCGTCGGCCGAGCGGTCCATCAGGTCGTGCAGCGCGTCCCAGGCGAACTCCCAGCCCATGCGGCCGACCATGAAGCCGACGATCAGCGCGGCGATCGGGTCGAGGATGGGGTAGCCGGCCAGGTTGCCGACGATGCCGGCGCCGACGACCAGCGACGATGCCGCGTCCGAGCGCGCGTGCCAGGCGTTGGCGATGAGCATGCTCGACTTGACGCGCTTGGCGACGGCGAGCATGTAGCGGAACAACGCCTCCTTGATCACCAGCGCGCCGCCGGCGATCCACAAGGCGATGACGTGTACCTGCGGCACATTGTCCGGTGACTCCAGCTTGCGGAACGCCGACCA
>CALMWD010000055.1 GCA_937873105.1 uncultured Rhodanobacteraceae bacterium | reverse complement strand
CCACATCACGGGGGCACCGGCGGTGTGCACGCTGAAGGGTGTGGGGGGCGGCGACGCCCACGACCCGCTTTATCTCGGCATGCTCGGCATGCACGGCAACCAGGCCGCGAACTTCGCGGTCGACGAGGCCGACCTGCTGATTGTCGTCGGCGCGCGATTCGACGACCGCGCCACCGGCAAGCTCGACACGTTCGCGCCCAAGGCCCAGGTCATCCACCTGGATGCCGATGCCGCCGAGATCGGCAAGCTGCGCCGCGCCGACGTGTCCCTGCACGGCGACCTGGCGCGCAGCCTGGACGCCATCGCGATGCCGCTGAAGATCGACCCGTGGCGCGCGCACTGCCAGGGCCTGCGCGCGAAGCACGCGTGGCGCTACGACGCGCCCGGCGAGGACATCTACGCACCGCTGCTGCTCAAGCAACTGAGCGATCTCGGCGGCGCCGGGATGATCGTCAGCTGCGATGTCGGCCAGCATCAGATGTGGGTCGCGCAGCATTGCCGCTTCTCGCGCATCAGCCATCACCTGTCGAGCGCAGGACTCGGCACCATGGGCTTCGGCCTGCCCGCGGCGATCGGTGCAAAGCTCGCCTGCCCCGAAGCAACGGTGGTCTGCGTCAGCGGCGACGGCTCGATCATGATGAACATCCAGGAGCTGGCGACCCTGTTCCGCTACGGCATCCCGATCAAGATCGTGCTGCTCGACAATTCCGGGCTTGGCATGGTGCGGCAATGGCAGACGCTGTTCTTCAACGAACGCCACAGCGAGGTCGACCTGTCCGACAACCCCGACTTCGCCGAACTGGCGCGCGCCTTCCGCATCCCGGCCGCGACGATCACCCGCCGCGACCAGGTCGAGGCGGCGTTGCGCAACCTGCTGGAGGCACCGGGCGCGTTCCTGCTGCACGTCAAGATCGACGCCCAGGCCAACGTCTGGCCGCTGGTGCCGCCGGGCAAGTCGAATGCGCAGATGATCGAAGAAAAGGCGACATGACAAAGCGTCATGAATCGGATCGCTCGATCCGCTTGACAGCACTACACGACCAAAACTAGCTTCGGACCCATGACGAATTTCCGCGCCACGCTGCAGCAGATCGCGAACGCCGCCCCGGGGTCGTCGATCGTTGCCGCGGCCGCGAAGCACGTTGCGCTCGTCCTCGTACTCGTACTCATTACGCCCTCACAGGAGCGGGACGAGTGCTTGACCTGACGCGATAAGACCCGAATCAGGATTCCACACCGAAACCCCCGCTCCGAAAGGCAGCGGGGGTTTCGCGTTTTGGGGTCCAGGAAGCATCCACACTCACCGGAGAAGCACGATGAACGACAACCACGCCCTGGGACTGGTCCTCTCCCGCAGCGAAGGCGCGCTGTTGCGCCTGCTCGGCACCGTGCAACGCCGCGGCTTCGAGATCGCCGGCCTGACCACGCAGCCGCGCGACGCCGACACCTGGATCGTGCTGATGCAGCTGAGTTCGTCGCGCGACGTGCAGACGCTGAAGCGCCAGGTCGAGAAGCTCTACGACGTCGTCGGCTTCCTCGACACCGAAACCCAGCCACGCCGCATGCCGCAGCTCGCGGCCGTCGCCTGATCCCACCCTGCCCGAGAGAACGCGCCATGTCCTTCAAAGCCACCCAATACATCTGGCACAACGGCCACTTCGTGCCCTGGCAGGATGCGAAGATCCACGTGCTCTCGCACGGCCTCCATTACGGCTCCTCGGTGTTCGAAGGCATCCGCGCGTATGCGACGCCGAAGGGCACGGCGATCTTCCGCCTGACCGATCATCTGGAGCGCATGTACGAGTCGGCGCGCATCCATCGCATGCGCATTCCGTATTCGCTCGGCGACCTGCACGAGGCCTGTCGCCAGATCGTGCGCAACAACCGCCTGACCAAGGGCGCCTACCTGCGACCGATCGCCTATCGCGGCATGATCGGTTATTCGCTGGCGCCAAATCCGGACGCGCCGGTCGAGGTCGCGATCGCCGCCACCGAAATGGCCGCCTTTCTCGGCAACGAGGCACTGGAGAAGGGCGTCGACGCCTGCATCTCGTCCTGGCAGCGGCCCGCGGCGAACACGCTGCCGGTCTCGGCCAAGGCCGGCGGCAACTACCTCAGCAGCCAGCAGATCAGCATGGAAGCGGCGCGCCACGGTTACCACGAGGGCATCGCGCTGAACGTCGACGGCATGTTGAGCGAAGGCGGCGGCGAGAACCTGTTCCTGGTCAAGAAGGGCGTGCTGTACACGCCGCCGACCGGTGCCGCGATCCTCGCCGGCATCACCCGCGATTCGATCCTGCAGCTCGGGCGCCAGCTCGGCTACGAGGTGCGCGAACAGGCCCTGCCGCGCGAGGCGCTGTACGTCTGCGACGAAGCCTTCTTCACCGGCACCGCCTGCGAGATCACGCCGATCCGCTCGATCGACGGCCTGCAGATCGGCAACGGCGGCCGCGGCCCGATCACTGCGGAAATCCAGGACGCCTTCTTCGGCCTGTTCAACGGCAGCACGCACGACGCCTGGGGCTGGCTGGAACACGTGGGCGGCGGCGAGATCGAGGTGCAGCACGACCTCGCGGCGGCGCTCGCATGACCGATTCGGCGGCCCCCCGCGCGTCCGGTTAGCCCACCCCCGCGCCCGTGGCCGCCCCCAAACACCACCCCCCCCACAACGCCCGC
>CALMWD010000054.1 GCA_937873105.1 uncultured Rhodanobacteraceae bacterium | reverse complement strand
GACGACCTCGACCATTGCCGCGATTGGCTGGCGCGGGCGCGCGAACTCGCCTTTCCCGGCATCGCCGTGCAATTCGCGGTCGATGTCGCCAGCGGTCGCGAGGCGCTGAAGTCGCCGCCGCCGCTGGTGCTCTGCGACCTGGGCCTGCCCGACGGTTCCGGAATGCAGCTGATCGAATCGCTGGTGCGCGACGCGCCACGGACCCAGGTGGTGGTGACCACCGTGTTCGACGACGACGCCCACCTGTTTCCCGCGCTGCGCGCTGGCGCCCATGGTTACCTGCTGAAGGACGCCACGGTCGAATCGATCGCCGAACTGCTGCGCGGCATCGTCGACGGCCAGCCACCGCTGTCGCCATCGATCGCGCGCCGCGTGCTGCGGCATTTCCAGGCGCCGCCGGCGGCGGCGAAGGAACCCGACGATCCGCTGACCGCACGCGAACGCGACGTGCTGAAGCTGATCGCCAAGGGTCTGACCGTCGTCGACACCGCGAATGCACTGCAGCTGACGCGCCATACCGTCGCCGGCTACGTCAAGGACATCTACCGCAAGCTGCAGATCAACTCGCGCGCCGAAGCCACGCTCGAAGCCACGCGCCGCGGCCTGATCGGCGAATCCGCCCGCTAGAGGGCCGCGGCCGGCCTCGTCCCTGCTGGCCGGCCGCGGTGAAGGGCGCGGTGCTTCTTCGGCACCTGATCGTCACTGCTCACGGCGCACAGGTTAGGCCGCGGCGATCGCGGCGTGTACCCCGCGAATATGGGGGTGCCCGCACAAAGCCCGAACTCGTCGCCGCGCCGACACCGATGCGCGCTCGCGAAGGAAGACACTGGGGCCCTGTTCCGGAGTCCGCATGCCCTCGCTTCGATTGGCCCTCGCCGCCTGCTTCGCCCTGTTTGCCTCGCCGCTGGCCGCGGTCGAATTGCTGCTGCCGGGCGACTACCACGGCGACGAGATCGCGGCGCAGGACGGCGAGACCTGGTTCGCCCTGGTCGAGGACGCCCAGGGCGCGACCCGCCTGGAACCGCGCCATGTCGGCATCGAAGCGATCAACGATCCGGTGCTGGACGACGAGACCGGCACGACCGGCAAGCGCGTCGGCGCCGGCCAGGACGATGTGCTCTTCTACCTGCGCGATCTGCCGGGGCTGGCCTCGGGTCGCGTTGCCAAGGCCTACTCCGGGCGCGGCGACCCGCTCTCGCTGGCCGGCCTCGACCGCGACTTCATGCTGTTCGGACGCCGCGCCGGACGCCTGCATTTCGATTGCCGCGGCGACGGCG
>CALMWD010000053.1 GCA_937873105.1 uncultured Rhodanobacteraceae bacterium | reverse complement strand
GAGTGTAGTGGCTTGCAGAGATTTGCTCAGACGCCGGCGCAGGGCTGGCCGTCGCGCACGAACGGGAACTTCACCGCGCGCACCGGCATCGCCTTGCCGCGGATGTCGACGGCCAGCGCGCCGCCGGCGGCGCCGGCCGGCACGCGCGCGAACGCGATCGACTTGCCGAGCGTGGGCGAGAAGGAACCGCTGAGGATCTCGCCGTCCCCGGCATCGGTGATCACGCGCTGGCCGTGGCGGAGCACGCCCTTGTCGTCCAGCACCAGGCCGACCATCTCGCGCGGCACGCCGTTCGCCTTCTGCGCGACCAGCGCGTCGCGGCCGACGAAGTCGCGCTCGGGCGGTTCGAGCGCGATCGTCCAGGCCAGCGCGGCTTCCCAGGGCGAGACCGTCTCGTCCATGTCCTGGCCGTAGAGATTCATGCCGGCTTCAAGGCGCAGCGTGTCGCGCGCGCCGAGTCCGCAGGGCTTCACGCCGGCGCCGAGCAGGCGGTTCCAGAACGCCACTGCCTCGGCTTCCGGCACCATGATTTCGTAGCCGTCCTCGCCGGTGTAGCCGGTGCGTGCGACGAACAGTCCGTCGATGTCGGCGCCCACGAACTTGCCGAGCTTCGCCGCACGCGCCGCGCCGTCCGCGGAGAGCAGGCCGTGCACGCGCTCGCGGGCCTTCGGCCCCTGCACCGCCACCATGGCGTAGTCGCGGCGTTCGGCCAGCGTCACGCCGAAGCGGCTGCCCTGGCGCGCCATCCAGTCGAGGTCCTTGTCGCGCGTCGAGGCGTTCACGACGACGCGGAAGAACGACTCGTCGATGAAATAGACGATCAGGTCGTCGATGACGCCGCCCTGCTCGTTCAGCATGCAGCTGTACAGCGCCTTGCCCGAGGTCTTGAGCTTGTCGACGTTGTTCGCGAGCAGGTGGCGCAGGAACTCGCGGACACGCGGGCCGCGCACGTCGACGATGGTCATGTGCGAGACGTCGAACATGCCGGCGTCGCGGCGCACGGCATGGTGTTCGTCGATCTGCGAGCCGTAGTTGATCGGCATGTCCCAGCCGCCGAAGTCGACCATGCGCGCGCCGAGCGCGCGATGCGTGGCATTGAGGATGGTCTGGTTCAGCATGGTCGCTCCGCGCCTGTCGTCGAGGGCGCGGAGCATAACGACTCAGGCTTCGCTTTTCTCGACCCGGAGGTTCAAGCCATCGGTTTTGCAGACGCGCACGCGCGCGCCGGCCGGCAGGTCGGGACCTTCGACCGTCCACAGCGCGTCGCCGATCTTGAGCTTGCCGCGGCCGAGTTCGATCGGCGCGTCGAGCACGAACTCGCGGCCGACCAGCTGGTCGGCGCGGCGGTTCAGCAGCGGCTGGTCGCTCGGCGCCTCGTGCGTGCGGAACCACTTCCAGTAGACCGCCACCGCGGCGATCGAACAGACCCCGAAGATCGCGATCTGGCCGAGCAGCGGCAGCTCGGGAAAGAAGAAGACGACGACGCCGACGATGAAGGCGGCGATGCCGAACCAGAGGATGCTGGCGCCGGGAATGACGGTCTCCAGCGCCAGCAGGGCCAGCGCGATCGCCCACCAGGTATAGACGAGCTTGCCCATTTCAGGCTCCCGGCATCTTCGGCGGCTTCACGGCGGTGGCGCCCTTGTCGAGCGCGCCCTTGGACAGCTCGGCGATGCCGGCGATCGAGCCGAGCACGCCGGTGGTTTCGAGCGGCATCATCAGGATCTTCTGGTTCGGCGAGGTCGCCAGCGCCTTCAGGGCGTCGACGTACTTCTGCGCGACGAAGTAGTTGATCGCCTGCACGTCGCCGCGCTCTATCGCCTGGCTGACCATCATCGTCGCCTTGGCCTCGGCCTCGGCCAGCCGCTCGCGCGCCTCGGCGTCCTTGAACGCGGCTTCGCGCCGGCCTTCGGCTTCGAGCACGGCCGACTGCTTCTCGCCCTCGGCGCGCAGGATCTCGGACTGGCGCGAACCTTCGGCCTCTAGGATCTGTGCGCGCTTTTCGCGCTCGGCCTTCATCTGCCGCGCCATCGCCTCGACCAGGTCGCGCGGCGGCTGGATGTCCTTGAGCTCGATGCGGTTGACCTTGATGCCCCAGGGATGGGTGGCCTCGTCGACGACGCGCAGCAGCTTGGTGTTGATCTCGTCGCGCTTGGACAGGGATTCGTCCAGGTCCATCGAACCGATCGCGGTACGGATGTTGGTCATCACCAGGTTGAGGATGGCGATTTCAAGTTGGGCCACCTCGTAGGCCGCCTTGGCGGCATCCAGCACCTGGAAGTAGACCACGCCG
>CALMWD010000052.1 GCA_937873105.1 uncultured Rhodanobacteraceae bacterium | reverse complement strand
GAGACCGGGCTTTCTTTTTCTGGAACCGCCGGAACGAACTCAGCGGAACAGGTAGTCCGGATACTCGGGCTTCTGCTCGCGCGCGAGCAGGCACTTCAGGCCCTCGTGCGGCGTGATCTCCTCGGCCAGCACGCGCTGCACCTGTTCGGTGATCGGCAATTCGATGCGATGCCGGCGCGCGATGCGCATGACCTCGTTCACCGTCTGCACCGATTCGACCACCTGGCCGATCTCGCGCACCGCATCGGCCGCACCGCCGCCGCGCCCGAGCGCCAGCCCCAGGCGACGATTGCGGGACAGGTCGCCGGTGCAGGTCAGCACCAGATCGCCGAGGCCGGCCAGCCCCATCAGGGTCTCGGGCTTGCCGCCGATCGCGACGCAGACGCGCAGCATCTCGTTCAGGCCGCGCGTGATCATGCCGGCGCGGGCATTCAGGCCCAGCTGCATGCCGTCGGCGACGCCGGTGGCGACCGCGAGCACGTTCTTCATCGCACCGCCCAGCTCGGCGCCGATCATGTCGTTGCCGGTGTAGGCGCGGAAGGTCGGGCCATGCAGGCACTGGGCGACCAGCTCGGCGAAATCGGGCTGGTCGGAATGCACGGTGACCGCCGTGGGCAGGCCGAGCGCGACTTCGCGCGCAAACGACGGGCCGGTGACCACCGCCAGCGGCGTGCCGACCGCCAGCTGAGACGCCGCGACTTCATGCAGGAAGCGCCCGGAGCCGGGTTCGAAGCCCTTGGTCGCCCAGGCAACGCCGTCCGGTTGCGCGGCGCGCATGGCCGGCTCTTCGAGCAGCTCGCGAAAGGCGTGGCTCGGGGTGACGACCAGCCACAGCGGTCGCGCTGCGGCTTCGGCCAGAGACGCGGTGTAGTTCAACGCTTCCGGCAATTCGATGTCGCCGAGGTAGCGGGCGTTGCGGCGCGAGGCGCGCATCGCCGCGATCGCCGCGGCATCGCGGCCCCAGAGCAGGGTATCGACGCCGTGCCGGGCCAGGACCGCGGCCAGCGCCGTGCCCCAGGAGCCGGCGCCGAACACACTGATGGAGACTTCAGGCATGACGGAGTCCGTCAGCAGGATGCCCCGGCGGACCGGGGCACCGGCGCATCAGGCCGTGGCGGCCGGCTGTTCCTGCGCGCGACGGCGCATGGTTTCGGCGTAGATCTGGTCGAAGTTGACCGGCTGCAGCACGAACGGCGGGAAGCCGCCATCCAGCACCAGGCCCGAGATCGCCTGACGCGCATACGGGAACAGCGCGTTCGGCGCGAAGGTGCCGAGCATGGCGTGCAGGGTCGCCTGGTCGAAGCCCATCATCGCGAAGATGCCGGCCTGCTGGACCTCGGCGAGGTAGGCGGTCTTGTCGTTGATCTTGCAGGTCAGGGTGACCGTCAGCACCACCTCGAACACGTTCTCGCCGATGGTCTGGACCTTCTGGTTGAGGTTCAGCTGGATGTTCGGCTGACCCGGATCCTGGAAGATCATCGGCGCGTTCGGCGCTTCGAAGGAAGAATCCTTCACGTAGATCTTCTGGATGGCCACCTGCGCCATCTGCGGCTGTTCGGCGGCGCCATTGGCGGCGGGTGCGGTATCGGTCATTGCGGACTCCGGTTGAAAGGTCGGACAAAAGGGGCGGGATTATCCCACGACCGGCGCGAGCAGGCGAGCCGGCGCCGAAACCCCGGGAAAATGATCGGCTTAGGCCTTGCCCTTGGCGAGCGGCAGGTCGGCCGCGGTCCAGCTGGCGACGCCGCCGTCGAGCCAGTGCACCTTGGTGAAGCCGGCCGAGCACAGCTTCGCCGCCGCCGTGGCCGAGGTCTGGCCGCTGCGACAGACGAGGATGACCGGCAGGTCCTTCACCTTGGCCAGGTCCTTGTGCTCGGGATCGAACTGGGCCATCGCGACATGCTTGGCGCCGGCGATGTGCCCGGCCTCGAACTCGGCGTTGGCGGAAACGTCGACCAGCAGGGCGTTGTCGCGATTCACCAGGCGCGTCAGCTCGGCCGGGGCGATCGCCTTGTAGCGCCGCGTCAGCGCCGAAAATTCGGTCGAGATGAGCATCAGCGCGACCAGCAGGAACAGCGTGACGAGGATGAAATGGTTGCCGATGAATTCGGGCAGGCGTTCGAAGAACACGTGGGACTCCAGCGAGGGCCGGCGATTATCCCGGACTGCGGTCGGATCGCCAAACCTCAAGCGGGCGGCAGGCGCTCGTCGAGCGCCAGGATACGGCGCTCGCCCGTGAACCGGCCCGGAAAGCGCGCCAGCCCTTCGGCGCGCAGGCGCGGCGCGTGCTCGCGCAGGTAGTCATCGAGGGCCTCGCGGTCGCGCAGCCAGTAGTGCACGCACCAGCCGACGCGCCCGGCCGCGCGCGGCTCGGACAGGATCTCGGCGCGCACGAAGCCCGGCAAGGCCAGGATCTCGCGTACGTGCCTGCCGAGCCAGTCGCGGTAGTCGGCCGCGACATCGGCATCCACGTCGAGGCGGACTTCGTACAGGATCACAGCGAGGCCAGCGCCCAGACCAGGTTCAGCATGATGCCGAAGCTCAGCAGCACCAGGTAGAGCAGGCCGATGCAGGCGTACTTGAACAGGGTCATCGGCCAGCCCTGGCCATAGATGCGCTTCTGCGCCAGCAGCAGATAGATCGGGATCCACAGGCTCAGCGCCAGCGCCAGCCAGCCCATCAGCCCGGGCACCAGCGGCCAGGTCTCCGTCCACGTCGCGACGCGGTTCACCAGCACCAGCAGCAGGATGACCAGGCACAGGAAGCTGTGGCTGTGCAGCGCCACGATCAGGTGCTCCATGTAGAGCCGGCGCTTGAACAGGTAGAAGAACTTCAGCAGCAACGCGAAGACCGGCAGGATCATCAGCAGCGCCTGCGGCGCCACGCCGAACATGGCCGCGATGAACTTCTCCGGATGCTTCTTGGTCTCGACCGCGTTGACCAGCAGCATCGCGAACTTCTCGTTCAACCAGGCGTTCACGGCGTCCGGCATCGACGATACGTAGATCGGGTTCTTCACCGGATGCCAGGGCTTGTCGCTGGCGATGCTCACGTCGAACGGGTTCGGGTTCTCCGGCGTCACCTCGGTCGGGTTGCGTTCCTCCTCGCGTTCTTCCTCGCGCTCGGCCTCGGCGCGACCGACGATCTGGGTTCGCTGCATCTCGTAGACCGAGGCCGGCAGGTTCGCGCGGTTCTTCTCCAGTCGTTCGAGCTGCTTCTTTTCGTTGGCGTCGATCCGCGCAATGCGGTTCTGCAGGGAATCGCCGACGGTGAACGAGACGTTGCCTCCCTGCCCCTGGGGCTGCGAGACCATGGCCACGGCGAGGAACGCGATCACCGACAGGAACAGGTACAGGCGCAGCGGCGTCACGTAGCGGGTGCGCCGGCCGGCGAAGTATTCGGTGCTGAGGAATCCCGGCTTGGCCAGCAGGGGCGCGATCGTGCGCACGGTGCGCGTGTCGAGGTTGAACGCGCTGTCGAAGAAATCCGCGATCAGGCCGGGCAGGTGGCGGATCATGCCCTTCCGGGGCTGGCCGCAGTCATGGCAGAACTCGCCCTTCATCGGCGTGCCGCAGTTCAGGCAGGGCGGCTCGCTGCGGACGACTTCGACGGCGGGATCGTTGGGCGTGCTCATCGGCAGGGGTGCGTCCACGGCTTCGCCCGTAAGATAGAGCGCCCTGCCCGATGCTCACAACGCCCATGCGGCTTGCCACACCCCTGCGCGAGGAACTGGGCGAAGTCGGACGACTGGCCCTGCCCCTGGTCCTCGGCCAGTTGCTCGCGATGCTGATGAACCTCGCCGATACCGTGCTCGGCGGTCACCACGGTCCGCATACGCTGGCCGTGATCGCGGTCGGCTCGGCGGTGTGGTCGCTGGTGCTGATCGCCTGCCTCGGCCTGCTGTTCGCGATTCCGCCGAACGTCGCGCAGCGCGACGGCGCCGGGCGCCGCGACGAAATCGCCCTGTTGCTGAGCCAGGCCCTGTGGATCGCCTGGGCGATCGGCCTGACGCTGTTCGTGCTGCTGCGCTCGGCCGGCCTGCTGCTCGACGCGATGGCGGTCGACCCGAGCCTGCGCGCCGACACCGAGGCCTTCCTGCGCGCGGCCTCCTGGGGCGCTCCCGGCCTCGCCACCTTCTTCGCCTTGCGCTTCTTCTGCGAGGGCCTCGGCTACACCCGGGCGACGCTGTACTTCAGCGCCATGGGCGTGGCCGTGCTGGTGCCGCTCGGCTACGGCCTGATCTTCGGCCGCTTCGGTTTCCGCGAGCACGGCGCGGTCGGCGCCGGCATCGCGCTCGCGTGCACGGTCTGGCTGCAGGCGATCGCGATGGCCGCGTTCGTGCTGCGGCATCCGCGTTTCGCCGACCTGCACCTGCTGCGCGGTTTTTCGCGGCCGCGCTGGGCGCAGATCCGCGACCTGCTCGGCCTCGGCCTGCCGATCGCCTTCATGATCCTGATGGAAGGCTCGCTGTTCGTCGTGACCGCCCTGCTGATCGGATCCCTCGGCGCGAATGCGGTCGCGAGCCACCAGATCGCGATCAACGTCGCCTCGATCACCTTCATGGTGCCGCTCGGCGTGGGCATGGCGACCACGGTGCGGGTCGGTCACGCCATCGGCGCCGGCGATGCCGCGCGCGCGCGCGCCGCGGCGCAATCCGGCCTGATGCTCGCGATCGCCGCACAACTCGTGTCCGCGACCACGCTCGGCCTGTTCGCGCCGCAGATCGCGGCCCTGTACACGCGCGATCTGGTGGTCGGCGGCCTGGCCGCGCAGCTGATGCTGTATGCCGCCGTCTTCCAGTTCTCCGATGGCCTCCAGGTGGTCGCGGCCTCGGCCCTGCGCGGGCTCAAGGACGCGCGCATTCCCGCCGTGCTGACCGCCATCGCCTACTGGGGCATCGGCATGAGCGTCGGCTGGTATGGTGCGTTCCGGCTTGGGCGCGGCGCGCCGGGCATGTGGACCGGCCTGATCGCCGGCCTGACCGCCGCCGCCGTATTCCTGCTGGTCCGCCTGTACCTGCGCCTGCGCAGCCTGCCCCGCGACATCGTAGGCTTGGCGGCTGCCGAACCCGATCCACGCCTTGAATCCCATGCCCACTGATCCCATGCACCGCACCCATCCCCCGGAACTGCCCATGCACGCCACGAAGAAAAGCCCGCTCCGCCAGTTCTTCGGCGGCCTGTTCGCCGCCGTCGACTTCACCCGCCGGCTGGTGATCAACGCCCTGTTCCTGCTGATCGTCCTGATCGTGCTGGTGGCGCTGTTCAGCGGCGGCGTCGGCCCGCTGGAACCGAAGACGACCCTGGTCATCGACCCGCAGGGCGCCATCGTCGAGCAATACAGCGCCGAACCGCTGGACCGCGCGCTCGGCGAATCGCTCGGCGACCCGGTCAGGGAAACGCGGTTGCGCGACATCGTGCAGGCGCTCGAGGCCGCCGCCAAGGACCCGCACATCACCCAGGCGCTGCTGGTCACGCACGGCATCTCCGGCATCGGCCCGGCCACGACGCGCGAACTCGCGGCGGCGCTGCGCACGTTCCGCGCGTCGGGCAAGAAGCTCGTCGCCTACGCCGACGGCTACGAACAGCGCGGCTATTTGCTCGCGGCGCAGGCCGACGAGGTGCTGCTGCATCCGCAGGGTGCGGTGCTGCTCGAGGGCCTCGGCCGCTACCGCACCTATTTCGCCGGCGCCTTCGAGAAGTTCGGCATCGACGCCCACCTGTTCCGCGTCGGCGAATACAAGTCGGCCGGCGAGCCCTACATCCGCTCGGATTCCTCGCCGGAAGCGGACGAGGCCGACCTGTACTGGATGAACGACGTGTGGTCGCGCCACCTCGCCGACATCGCCGAGGCGCGCAAGCTCGACGCGGCCACCCTGGCCGCGCAGATCGACGACTACCCGAACCTGCTGAACGAGGCCCGCGGCGACCTGGCGAAGCTGGCGCTGTCGCAGCAACTGGTCGACGAACTGGTCACCCGCGACGAACTCGAAACGCGCCTCGCCGCCAGCGGCGCCCCCGGCGAACACGAGCGCGGCTTCCGCCAGATCGGCCTGAACGCCTACCTGCAGCGCCTGAACGCGGTGCCGCACCTGCCCAAGCCGAACACGGTGGCCGTCGTCGTCGCCGAGGGCGAGATCGTCGACGGCGACGGCGAGCCCGGCACCATCGGCGGCGAGACCACCAGCGCCCTGATCCGCCAGGCGCGCGAAGACGAGAATGTGAAGGCCGTGGTGCTGCGCGTGAACTCGCCCGGCGGCAGCGTGTTCCCGTCCGAACTGATTCGCCGCGAGGTCGAGCTCACGAAGGCCGCGGGCAAGCCGGTGGTTGTGTCGATGGGCGACCTCGCCGCCTCCGGCGGTT
>CALMWD010000051.1 GCA_937873105.1 uncultured Rhodanobacteraceae bacterium | reverse complement strand
GGCCGACAAGCTCGGTGCCGGCGTCGGCGCCTCGCGCGCCGCGGTCGATGCCGGCTACGTGCCGAGCGACATGCAGGTCGGCCAGACCGGCAAGATCATCTCGCCCGAGCTCTACATCGCGATCGGCATTTCCGGCGCGATCCAGCACCTGACCGGCATCAAGGACGCCGGCACCATCGTCGCGATCAACAAGGACGCCGAGGCGCCGATCTTCGAGGTGGCCGACATCGGCCTGGTCGGCGACCTGTTCAAGCTGGTGCCGGAGATCGAGGCCCTGCTCTGATCGCGCTGCGATAGCTGAAACGAAACGGGCGCCGCGAGGCGCCCGTTTCGTTTGCGGCGACCATCAGACCATCATTGCAGCATCGCATTGACTGTCTTGAGGTCGGAAACGTCGATCGTGCCCGCGGCCTGCTTCAGGCGCAGGTTGGCGAGGATGTAGTTGTGGCGGGCGCGGGCGTATTCGCGCTCGGCGGCGAACTGCTGCTGCTGGCTGAGCAGCACGTCGACGATGGTGCGGGTGCCGACCTCGAAGCCCGCCTCGGTGGCCTCGAGCGCGCTCTTGGCCGAGACCAGGGCCTGCTTGCGCGCCTCGACCTCGCTGATGCCGGCGGCGACGCCGCGGAAGGCGCCGCGGGTCTGGCGCACGATGGCTCGACGCTGCTGCTCCAGGCGGTCCTGGGCGGCGTCGCGGTCGTACAGCGCCTGCTTGTAGCGGGCATTGGTGGCGCCGCCCGAGAAGAGCGGGACGCTCAGGCTCAGGCTCAGCGAGTTGCTCTTCGGGTCGCGCGCCGAGAACGGACCGATGTCGCCGCCGGAATCGGTTTCGCCGTAGGAACCGGACAAGCCGAGCGAGGGCAGATGGTCGGACCAGGCCGCCTTGGCCGAATAGTTCGACGCTTCGACGCTCTTCTGAAGGGCGGCGAGGCCCGGGTTGCTGGCGATCGCCAGGTCCACCCACTCGTCGAGATTGTCGGGCGACGGCCGCGACAGCTCGATGTCCTCCTTGAGCGGCTTGACCGACTCGACTTCCTCGCCCGTCAGCTCGATCAGGCCCTCGAAGGCGTCGTCGAGCGTATTGCGGGCCAGGATCACGGCGGCGCGGGCACCGTCGTAGCGGGCACGGGCTTCGTGCACGTCGGTAATCGCGGTCAGGCCGACCTCGAAGCGCTGTTCGGCCTGTTCCAGCTGGCGGCCGACCGCCTTCTCCTCGGCCTCGGCCGACGTCAGGTTGGTCTGGGCCGTGAGCACGCCGAAATAGGCTTCCGCGACGCGCACCAGCAGGGCGTCGGACGCGGCATCGTAGTCGGCGCCGCCGCGGGCGGCCTGGGCCTTGGCGGCGCGCAGGTTCATGTAGTTGCCGTGGTCGTAGATCGACTGCTGCAAGGACAGGTTCTTGTTGCCGTTGCGGCTGGTGCTGCTGAAGGTGACGTCGCGGTTCAATTCTTCCGAGAACACCGTGCCTTCGGACTCGCTGCGCGACTTGGACCAGGTCGCGGACAGCTGCGGCAGCAAGGCCGAACGTGCCAGCGGCACGCCCTGCTCGGCCGACAGGCGGCTGGCTTCGGCGGCGGCGAATTGCGGATCGCCGGCGCGCGCCCTGTCGTAGACCTCCATCAGGTCGGCCGCCTGGACCGAGCCGGCGATGGCCAGCGCCAGGGCGCTGAGGCGGAGGATGAAGCGTTGGGCCATGGGGTATTCCTCAATCCTTGTCGATAGGGGGCTTACAGCACGAAACGCTTGGGCGGCGCGGCGTGCACGAGATACGGCAGGTCGGTCTCGAACAGGCTGTCCTCGCGGAAGGCGTGCTCGCCGGTACGCGTGACCAGCGCCGCGTCCATCGCCGGCGATTCGCCGCGGACGACGAACAGGCGGCCGCCCACGGCCAGCCAGTCGCGGAACTGCGCCGGCTCGCGATAGACCGCGCCGGTCACGGCAATGGCGTCGTACCTGCGGCCCGGCGTGAAACCTTTCAAGGCGTCGGCGACGAGCACGCGGGTGTTCGCCACGCCCGAACGCACGAGCTTCTGTTCGGCCGCAGCCGCGAGATCGGCATGGATCTCGATGCTGGTGACATCGCGCGCCAGCGCCGCCAGGCAAGCGGTAACGAAGCCGGAACCGGTGCCGATCTCCAGCACGCTGTCGCCTTCCTGCACGGCCAGCGCCTGCAGCAGGCGGCCTTCGACCACCGGCTTCATCATGCGTTCGCCGTGGCCGATCGGCAGTTCGACGTCGGCGAAGGCGAGCGCGCGGCTGTCGGCGGGCACGAAGTCCTCGCGGCGCACGCGCGACAGCACGTCGAGCACGCGCAGGTCGATCACGTCCCAGGGACGGACCTGCTGTTCGACCATGTTGAAACGGGTGCGTTCGATGTCCAGGCTCATGTCGCAAATCCGGATGGGGAAAGGCCTCTAGGGTAGCAGTTCCGACCCGAACGGCCCTTCAGGACGGGCCGCCGGAACCGCGCCCGCGCGATGCCCATCCAACCCCGCCAGCCTCGCAGTTCGGCGCCGTACGGACTGAGTGCCGGAAGTCACCGGGCGGCGATGACCTTCGTCACACGGCCCGGCGACCGGCATAATGGCCGGATGAAACGCGATACCGTCAATTACACCGTGGTCGGCGCCGTGGTCCTCGCGGCCTTCGCGTTGCTGTTGTTCACCATGCTGCGCATCACCGGCACGCGCACCGGCGAGGTCGGCTACGTCGCCCACTACGACAACGTGACCGGCCTCGCCTTCGGCGCACCGGTGTTCTACGAAGGCTTCCGCGTCGGGCACGTGAACGGCATCACGCCCGACCGCGGCGGCGGCCGCACGCGCTACCGGGTCGACCTGTCGATCCGCGGCGACTGGCCGATCCCCGACGACTCCATCGCCAGGCTCGCGTCCACCGGCCTGCTCGCCGACATCTCGGTGGCGATCAGCGAGGGCGCCTCGAAGACCATGCTCAAGCCCGGCGCCGAGATGAAGTCGCAGGGCGGCGGCGACCTGTTCGCGGCGATGAACGAACTGGCCGGCGAAGTCACGGCGCTGAGCCGCGAGCGCATCCGCCCGCTGGTCGCTTCGCTGCAGGAGAACGTCGACCGCATCGGCGGCGAACTCGCCGAGGCGACGCCGCAACTCGTGGCCGAGGCCAAGGCGCTGCTGGCGCGCCTGAACCAGGCCTCGGCGGCGATGAACGAGGTGCTGTCGCCTCAGAACCGCGCCCACGTCGCGACCACGCTGGAAGACCTGGCCGCCACCGCCGACAACGCTCGCGAACTCTCGGCCGAGTTGCGCCAGACCCAGCAGAAGCTGGATGCGCTGATGACCGAGGCGAACGCCATCGTCGGCGAGAGCCGTCCGGCGCTGAAGGACGCCATCGCGGATCTGGCGCAGATCACCGGCTCGCTGGCGCAGCGCATCGACGGCATCGCCCAGAACCTCGATTCGGCCAGCCGCAACGTCAACGAATTCACCCGCGAAATCCGCAAGAACCCGAACCGCCTGCTGTTCACGCCGCCGGCCGACGCGGTCCAGGTCGAGGAAGAATGATGCGCAAGCCGCTTGTCGCCGCCCTCATCGCATGGATCGCCGCCTGCAGCGCGCCGGTCGTGCCGGACCAGGCGTATTACCGGATGCCGCCGGTGGCAACCGTCGATACTGCGCGCGAGCGCTCGGCCCTGCCCATCGTGGTCGAGCCCTATCGCGCCAACGGGGTCTACAACGACCAGGCCATCCTCTACGCCACCCGCCCGGACGGCGGCATCAAGGCCTACCACTACCAGCTCTGGGACGAAGCCCCGTCGACCCTGCTGCAGAAGCGGCTGATCGCCGAACTGCGCGCGCGCGGCGCCGCCGATCTGGTGGCCGCCCGCCTCCCGGCGGCCCTGCCGGCCCTGCGCATCGGCGGCCAGATCGACCAGTTCGAGCGCGTGCGCGACGCCGAGGGCTGGTTCGTGCGCGTGCGCATGGAACTGCACGTCGAGCGCGATGCGCAGTCGGCGCCGCTGCTGCTGAGCAGCTACGCCGCCGAGGTCCGCACCGACACCGACACGATCCAGTCCAGCGTGCGTGCGTTCGCGCGCGCCATCGACCAGTGCCACGCGGCGTTCTGGTCCGACCTGCAGCCCCTGCTCGCCCGATGAGCGCCGCACGCCGACTCGACCCGGACTCGCAGGCGCGCCTGCTCGACCTGATCGGCGTCGCGCGCTACGTGCGCCGCGGCCCGGCGCCGCCGGTCGTGCCGCCCGTCGAAGCGGCGGTGCCCGCGCGGCGACCGCCGACACCGGCCGAGGCAGCGCCGGCGCGATCCGCACCCGCGCCGTCCCTGTCCACGGCGCCGCAGGAACGCGAACCGACCGCGCGCCCGTCCCTGCTCGCCGAACTCGGCCTCGATGCGCGCACGCCGCAGCTGCTGCTGTTCGTCGAGAGCCCGCGCGCGCCCGATCCGCGCGGACAGGT
>CALMWD010000050.1 GCA_937873105.1 uncultured Rhodanobacteraceae bacterium | reverse complement strand
TGCGCACGCCGACGACGGCGCGCCTGCTGCATGACGGCGGCCCGCACGTGCTGATCGCCTGCGGCGAAGGCGCCGACGGCGCACGCCGGCATGCGCTCGAAGCGGCCGGCGCCGAAGTCGTCGCGCTGCCGTTGGCCGGCGCGCACATCGACCTGCATGCGCTGATGTCGTTGCTGGCGCAACGTCACGTCAACGAACTGCATGTCGAGGCCGGCGCGGCGCTGGCCGGCGGCCTGTTGCGCGCAGGGCTGGTCGACGAATGCGTGCTGTACCAGGCGCAGGCCTTGCTCGGCGCCGACGCGCGGCCACTGTTTCTCGACACGCTCGCCGCGATCATGGACTGGACGCTGGTCGACGAACGCCGCATCGGGCCGGACCGTCGACTCGTTCTGCGCCCCAAGCACGGAGATTGACCATGTTCACCGGACTCGTCGAAGCCACCGGCCGCGTTGCCGCGATCGAAACGCAGGGCGGCGATGTGCGCCTGCGCATCACCTCGGACACGCTCGGCTTCTCCGACGTGCAACTCGGCGACAGCATCGCCGTGAACGGCGTCTGCCTGACCGCGGTCGCGTTCGATGCAGGGAGCTTCGACGCCGATGTCTCGACCGAAACCCTGGCACGCACGACGCTCGGCGCATGGTCGGTCGGGCGCCTGGTGAACCTGGAGAAGTCGCTGCGCTTCGGCGACCGCGTCGGCGGGCACCTGGTCAGCGGCCACGTCGACGGCGTCGGCCGTGTCCTCGCGATCGCGCCCGATGCCCGCGCCACGCGCTGGCGCTTTGCGTTGCCGCGTGCGTTGTCGCGCTTCGTCGCCGAGAAAGGCTCGATCGCGGTCGACGGCGTCAGCCTCACCGTCAACGCGGTCGGCGACGAACACTTCGAGGTCGCGCTGATTCCTCACACGCAGACCGTCACCGCCTTCGCCGAAACCGCCGTCGGCAGCGCCGTCAACCTCGAAGTCGACCTGCTCGCGCGTTACCTCGATCGCTTGCAGACGGGGCCGCGCTAACCCTCCGTCGCATCCGCCGTGGTGCCGCGGCGGTCGTCCTGGTGGATGGCGACGCCTTTGACTTCGTTGCGGAGTTCGGCGAGTTCGCGCATCAGGGTTTCGATGTTGACCTCGTTCTTGAGGTTGACCTTGTAGTCGGTCTCGGCGCGGGCGCGGTCCTTGAGCGACTGGCGGTTCTGGCTCATCACGATCAGCGGGCCCTGCAGGCCGACGAGGATGGCGAGCGCAAGGTTGAAGAACTGGAACGGGTAAGGATCAAGCGGCTTCGGCAACACGTTCAGCACGTTGATGCTGCACCACACCGCGGTGAGCGCGAGCAGGAACAGGATGAAGGCCCAGGAGCCGTTGAGCTCGGCGACCTTGTCGGCCAAGCGCTCGCTCCAGGACAGGTTCTTGTCGAACTCGGCATCGACGTTCTTGGCGGCGCGTGCGGAGAGCAGTTCGTTGGTCTCGCGCAGGCGTTCGCTCATCGTGCGCAGGATCGCCATGGCCGCGGCCGGGCGCCGTTCCAGGTAGGTCGCCAGCGTGTCGTGTTTCAATTCGAGCAGCACCGCGTCGCTGGTCGCGACCGCGCTGGCGCTGCGCGGCTTCTCGTCGAACAGCGCGAGTTCGCCGAAATACTCGCCGCGGCTCACGTCCTTCAGCGAAATGCGTTGCGAGTTCTGGCCGGGCAGGTGGATGTTCACGTCGCCGCTGTCGACGATGTACATCGCGTCGCCGGCGTCGCCGAGCGCGAAGATCATCTTGCCGGCCTTGAACTCGCGGCGCGCCAGCGCGGCGGACAGCGCGGCCAGGTCCTCGTCGCTGAGGCCGGCGAACATCGGGATCGAGCGCAGCAGGGGCATGGCGTTCATGGCGTCTCCGTCAGGCCGTGGCGGCCTCGTGCTTGCGGCGGAACTTCTCGAAGTCGGGCAGTCCCCAGGGGCGCACGCCGAGCACCAGGCTCAGGCCGATGCGCTCGGCCACCGGCAGGGTGCTGTCGCGCGCCATCAGCGCATCGAACTCCTGCGCCAGTTCCTTCAAGCGCTGCTTCAACAACGCCGCGGTCGGACGCGAGACCATGCCGGCCAGCAGCAGGATCTGCTCGTTCTCGCCGGCGAACGGGCGCGCGAAGAATTCCGGGATCAGCTTCTTCGCGAACAGGCGCATCACCGGGCCGTTCTCGCGCCAGCGGAAGTTGCGGGCGGTCAGCAGCTTGGCGCGGTTGTCCGGCTGCAGTTCGATGATGCCCATGCGGTCCAGCCGCACCAGCAGGCCGACCCATTCCGGCTTGGTGAAGGTGTAGCGGCGCAACACGTCTTCCTCGCGCCAGCGGTTCAGGGCCAGGTAGAGGGTGAGGAACAGGCGCGGGTCGGAGACCAGTTCCTCCTCCTGCTCTTCGCTCAGTTCGGACAGCGGTTCGCGTTCGGGGCGGGCATGTTCGACCAGTTCGGTCAGGCCGATGCCGAGTGCCTGGCAGATTTCCTCGAGCCGCGCCAGGGTCATCGTCTGCTGCGAGAACATGCGCTTGACCGAGGCTTCGCTCAAGTCGATCTTCGCCGCCAGTTGCGCATAGGTCATGCCGCGTCCCTTGAGCAGCCGCTTCAGCGCATCGATCAGTTCGTACCGCAGGGCCATCACGAATCCTCCACGACAGGGGGAATCGTAACGGCCCGACGCGCGCGCCCGCTATCCTTCGCGTTCCGAACACGGTGACCCGCATGAGTTTCAGCCCGATTCCCGAACTGATCGACGAGATCCGCGCCGGCCGCATGATCGTCATGCTCGACGACGAGGATCGCGAGAACGAGGGCGACCTGGTCATGGCCGCGGAACTGGTGCGGCCCGAGGACATCAACTTCATGGCGCGCGAGGCGCGCGGCCTGATCTGCCTGTCGCTGACCGCCGAACGCTGCCGGCAGCTGCGCCTGCCGCCGATGGTGCAGGACAACGCCTCCAAGCATCGCACCGCGTTCACGGTCTCGATCGAGGCCGCGGAAGGCGTCAGCACCGGCATCTCGGCCTACGACCGTGCCCATACCATCCGCACCGCCGTGCGTCCGAACGCCAAGCCTGAAGACCTGCACCAGCCCGGCCACGTGTTCCCGCTGCAGGCGCAGCCGGGCGGCGTGCTGGTGCGCGCCGGGCACACCGAGGCGGCGGTCGACCTGGCCCTGCTCGCCGGCCTGGAGCCGGCCGGCGTGATCGTCGAGATCATGAGCGCCGACGGCACCATGGCGCGGCGCCCGGAGCTGGAGGAATACGCCGCGCGGCACGGTCTCAAGATCGGCACGATCGCCGACCTGATCCGCTACCGCATGCAGACCGAGGCCACGGTCACGCGCGTGTTCGAACGCGAGGTGGCGACGCGCCACGGTCCCTTCCGCCTGGTCGCCTATCGCGACCGCTTCGGCGCCGGCCTGCATTACGCGCTGGTGCGCGGCGAGATCCAGGCCGAGGCGGTGACGCCGGTGCGCGTGCACGTGAAGAACCTGCTCGTCGACGTGCTGATGCTGGAGCGCGAGGACCTCGGCGTCTCCGCCGACCACGCCCTGGCCACGATCGCGCAGGAAGGCCGCGGCGTGTTCGTGCTGCTCGGCGACCATCGCGATCCGGAAGCCGAGTTCGCGCGCCTGACCGAGGCTGCCCTGCCGACCCCGGCCGCCGCCAGCGACTGGCGCCAGAGCGGGCTCGGCGCGCAGATCCTCGCCGACCTCGGCGTGCGCCGCCTGCGCGTGATCGGCACGCCGCGGCGTTTCCTCGGTCTCTCGGGCTTCGGACTCGAAGTGGTAGACTACGCGCCCTCCGAATCCTGATCGGCCCGCGGCAGAACGCAGCGCGGCCCGAGGTTCCCGCATGCCTTCCCATCCTGTTCCCCGAGCCACGCCCATCGACCTGGCCCGCTTCAAGCTCGCGCGCGTCGAGCCCGCCGAGGGCGCCCTGCGCGTTGGCGTGGTCGCGGCGCGCTTCAATGCCGACATCGTCGACGCCCTGCTCGAAGGCGCCCTGCGCACCCTGGCCGAACACGACGTGCGCGGCGACGACGTGGTGCTGGCGCGCGTCGCCGGTGCCTGGGAACTGCCGCAGGTCGCGCAGGCGATGGCGGATTCGGGCGAGATCGACGCCATCGTTGCGCTCGGCTGCATCATCCGCGGCGAAACCTCGCACTACGACGTGATTGTCAACGAATCGGCGCGGGCGCTGATGGACGTGTCGCTGAAGTCGGGCATCGCCGTCGCCAATGGCGTGCTTGCGGTCGAGAACATCGACCAGGCGATTGCGCGCTGCGGTGGCGAGCATGGCAACAAGGGTGCCGAGGCGGCCTTGGCCGCGATCGAGACCGCGGGCCTGATCCGCAGCATCCTGCCCGAGCACTTCGACCTCGGCGACGAACTCGACGGCCTGCTCGACGACATGCAGGACCACCACCATCCGCGCGGAGCCAGCCGATGAACGACCACCGCCACGGCAAACCCGAAGGCGTCGACCTCGCCGCGCGCAGCCGCGCCCGCCGCCGCGCGCTGCAGGCCACCTATGCCTGGCAGGTGTCCGGCACCGGCATGCGCGGCATCATCGAGCAGTTCAAGCACGAGCAGGAAATGGAGATCGCCGACCTCGACTACTTCGAGGACCTGCTGGTCAACATCGAGAAGCACTGCAAGGACCTCGACGAAGCGATCAAGCCGCACCTCGACCGCGCCATCGAATCGGTCGACCCGATCGAACGCGCGGTGCTGCGCCTCGGCGCCTACGAACTGATCCACCGCCTCG
>CALMWD010000049.1 GCA_937873105.1 uncultured Rhodanobacteraceae bacterium | reverse complement strand
CCACACGGCCGCCGCCTTTGGCGAACGCCCGGCACCGCGAACGGACGCTGCCAGCACGCCAAAGGCGGCGGCCGTGTGGCGGGTCACGTCGAGCACCGGACGACGTTCGACCTGGCGCAGGAAGGCCGAGCGCCGTGCGCGTTCGCCGGCATCGCCGCAGGACTCCACGCCGAAGCGAAGTTCACCGAGCGACACTGCCGAAGCATAGACGGGAGCTTCACCGGTCGTCGCGATCACGGATTCATGCGTCAACTGCTCCGAACCCAGCGCGACCCAGATGTAACTGTCGAAGATCACGCCCATGGATCACGCACTTCGTCGTCGAACCCGTTGCGGCTGTCGTCCAGCCAACGCCTCGCTTCGTCCGGGGACAGCATCGGCTGCAGGCCCGCGAGCGCCTGGCGCGCCGTCATCCGGCGCGGCGCAGGCACCAGCTCGGCAATCGGGCGCGCGTTGCGTTCAACCACGATGGTTTCGCCCTCGCTCAGGACCTGATCGAGAATTTCCCGGGTGCGCCGGGCCAGTTCGGTGGCAGTCACGGTGGTCATGGCGAGATGATCCGCCAAATGCGTATTTTACGCAATCAATGCGCCGCCAGCAGCCGCTCCAAACCGGCAAAGGCTTCCGCCACCGTGGCGCGGCGGATGGCATCGCGGTCGCCGGCGAAATGGAAAGCCTCGGCGATCGGACGGTGGTGGCCGAAGCCCCAGGCGATCCAGACGGTTCCGACCGGCTTGTCCCGGGTGCCGCCGGTCGGACCGGCGATGCCGGTGATGGCGACCGCGAGGTCGGCGCGCGAGCGCGACAGCGCGCCGCGCCCCATCTCGATCACGGTTTCGCGACTGACCGCGCCATGCTGCTCCAGCGTCTGCCGAGGCACGCCGAGCATGGCTTCCTTGGCATCGTAGCTGTAGGCGACGAACGCGCAGTCGAACCAGCCGGAGCTGCCCGGCACTTCGGTCGCGACCTTGGCGACCCAGCCGCCGGTGCAGGATTCGGCCGTGGCCAGTTTGAGTCGGGCTTCGAGCAGGCGCGCGCCGAACCGGGCGGCGCGGGCATGCAATTCGGAATCGGCAAGCTCGGCGGAGAGTTTCATCGGCGCAGTATGCCAGCGGCCGGCGCGGCGATCATGGTCGCGTCGCGGCTTCCGGCACCGAGGCGAGTCGCTGCGCCAGTTGCGCCGGCTCCAGATAACCGCCGAGCACGGCGCCGTCGCTGGCGATGATGGTCGGCGTGCCGAGCTTGGCCAGGCGCTGGCCGAGCTTCATCGTTTCGGCGACCGGATGCGTGCAGGTCTTGCGCTGGTCGACAGCCAGCTCGCCCTTCAGCATGCTCGCGGTCAGTGCGTCCTGGCGATCGACCGCGCACCAGACGAAGGCGGCCTTGTCGAACGAGGCCGAAGGCTGGCCGGCGCGCGGGAACATCAGGTAATCGACGGTGATGCCCGCGGCGTTGATCTGCGACATCTGCTGGTGCAGCTTGCGGCAATAGCCGCAGTCGACATCGGTGAAGACGGTGATGCGATGTTTCTCGTCGGCCGCGGCGAAGCGGATGCGACGCTCGTCGCCGACCTTCGCCAGCACCTCGCGACGCAGCGCGTTCTCGGTGCTCGACGTCAAGTCGCTGCGCCGCTTCGCGTCGTACAGGCGCCCCTGCAACACATGCGAACCGTCGTCCGCGACGTACAGGATTTCGCCGTTCACGACGACTTCGGACACGTTCCTCATCGACGACGGCCGCACCGATTCGATGTTCGCACCCTGCACCAGCGCATGAACGGCGGCACGCACCGCCGCGTCGTCGGCCTGCACCGCGCCGGCCAGGCCGATCGCAGCCCATACTGTCCATTGCTTCATGACTTGCTCCGCACCGCCCGCCCATCGAGGCGATGCTGCGACCGGGGTTGCCGCGGCGAGTTCCCGTTCACGCCGGCGCCGAGTCGGCGAGGCGCTCGAGCAATCGACGCGAGGCCTCATCGGCCGGAAAAAAGGCTTCGACCGCCAGTTCCGACAAGGTCACGTCGATCGGCGTGCCGAACACGGTGAGGGTGCTGAACACCGACAACACGCCGTAAGGTGTCTGCATGCGCATCGGCACCACGACATCGGGATCCGGCGTGGCGAGATCATCGTGGCTGGCACCGTCCGGCGCCGGCAAGGCCAGCAGCTCCTCGTGCAGCTCGTGCAGCGTCGCGTCGCCGGTCGCGCGCACCTGGCGCAACAATCGCGAGAGCAGGTGGTCGCGCAACTGCGCGAGATTCAGGATGGCCGACGCGAGACCCTGCGGATGCAGGGTCATGCGCAACACGTTCGCAGGCGGCGCCAGCAGGGCCGGCGCGATGCCCTGCATCAACCGTCGTGCCGCGGCATTGGCACGCAACAGGTTCCAGTGGCGATCCACCGCGATGGCCGGAAACGCGCCATGCGCGTTCAACACCAGTTCGACCGCCGCCATGGCCGCGGACAGGGCCCGTGCGTCGAGCGCATGCGCCGGGAACGCCGGTGCGTAACCGGCCGCCTGCAGCAGGGCATTGCGCTCGCGCAACGGCACGTCGAGCAGTTCGGCCAGGTGCAGGACCATGCCGCGGCTCGGACGCGAGCGACCGGTCTCGATGAAGCTCAGGTGCCGCGTCGAGATCCGCGCATCGCCCGC
Source organism: uncultured Rhodanobacteraceae bacterium (assembly GCA_937873105.1). Taxonomy (GTDB): domain Bacteria; phylum Pseudomonadota; class Gammaproteobacteria; order Xanthomonadales; family Ahniellaceae; genus JADKHK01. Next base: position 7,188 of record CALMWD010000049.1, on the reverse strand, counting down.
CAGTTCGAGCTGGCTGAGGCGCCGGCGCTGCCGCCAGTCGCGGATCTGATCGCCGAAAGCTGCCCGGGTCTGCGCCATGTCCAAGTCCTTGTCATCGTGGCCGCCATCGCAGCGGAGCGACGATATCGGGGCCATTACCTGCAAGGTAATCGATTCGCGGCCGTCGCGGCGGCATCGTGACATCGAACCCCACACGGAGAACCGCGATGTCCAAGATCCAGCCCTCGCCCCTGCTGCGCCTCGCCCTGCGCCTCGATGCCGGCATCAGCCTCGTCTCCGGACTGTTGTTGTGCGCCGCCCCGGCCTTCCTCGGCGTACGCTTCGCGTTGTCGCCGACCCTGCTCTTGGCGGTCGGCCTGATCTGCCTGCCGTATGCCGCACTGTTGTGGTCGCTGGCCCAACGCACACATCTCGCGAGCGGCGGCATGCTCGTCATCATCATCGGCAACCTGCTGTGGGCCGATGCGGCCTTGCTGCTCGCCCTCGGTTACGGCGCGACGCCGAACGCCTGGGGCCAGGCCTACCTCGCCACGCACGTGGTCGCGACGACCGTGTTCGCCATCCTGCAATGGCTCGGCCTGCGTCGCTCCGCCGTGCTGTCCGCCCGCCCCGTCGCGGCCTGATGCCATGCTTGCCGAGCGCTGCGTCCAACTCGTGCTGTTGCTCGCAGCCGTCATCCACCTCGCGCCGGTCACCGGTCTGGCCGGCGCCGAGGCCTTGCAGCGACTCTACGGCATCGACCTGGCCGATCCGGCCACGCTGATGCTGATGCGCCATCGCGCCGTATTGTTCGCGCTGGTCGGACTGCCGCTGGCGATCGGCGTGTTCCTGCCGACCTGGCGCGTGCCGGCCCTGACCGGTGCCCTGGTCAGCCTGGGCGCATTCCTGGGACTGGCCGCGACCCTGCCGAGCTTGAATCCGGCACTGCTGCGCGCCGTCCGCATCGACATCGGCCTGATCGCGCTGATCGTCCCCGCCTTGTGGCTATGCCTGCGCCCGGGACCCGCTGCACCCGGCTGATCGGACGCGCACGGGCCGCTACACTGCGCGGCCCCGTTCCCCGCGCCGCGCCCCACGTGTCCGACGACTACTCCCAGCACACCCCGCTGATGCGCCAGTACTTCCGCGCCAAGGCGGAGTTCCCGGACACGCTGGTGTTCTTCCGCATGGGCGACTTCTACGAACTGTTCTACGACGACGCCCGCAAGGCGGCGCGCCTGCTCGACGTGACGCTGACCCAGCGCGGCCAGTCGGCCGGCCAGCCGATTCCGATGGCGGGCGTGCCCTATCACGCGGTCGAGGGGTATCTGGCCAAGCTCGTGAAACTTGGCGAATCGGCCGAGATCTGGGAACAAATCGGCGATCCGGCAGCCTCGAAGGGCCTGGTCGAACGCAAGGTCGTGCGCGTGATCACCCCGGGCACGCTGACCGACGAGGCCCTGCTCGAAGAACGCCGCGACAACCTGCTGGTCTCGATCACGCGCGGCGGCGACCGCTTCGGCCTGGCCTGCGTCGATGTTGCGGGCGGTCGCTTCACGCTCTGCGAGATCGCCGGCGAAGCCGCCCTGCTGGCGGAGCTGGCACGGTTGAATCCGGCCGAGACCCTGCTCGACGAAAACGCCCGCTGGCCCGATGCCACGGTCGCGATGACCGGCACGCGCCGACGTCCGCCCTGGCACTATGAACACGAGGCCGCCGAACGCGCGCTCTGCGACTTCTTCGGCACCCGCGACCTGCGCGGCTTCGGCTGCACGGAACTGAAACTCGCCGTCGGCGCGGCTGGCGCCCTGCTCGCCTATCTGAAGGACACGCAACGCACCGCCCTGCCGCATCTGACGCGCCTCGCGGTCGAGTCCGGCGACGACACCATCGCCATGGATGCGGCGACGCGCCGCAATCTCGAACTCGATGCCCAGACCAGCGGCCGAACCGGCGCCACGCTGTTTTCGGTGATCGACACCACGGTCACGCCGATGGGCGGACGCCTGCTGCGACGCTGGCTGCATCGACCGCTGCGCACGCGCGGCGTGCTGCAACTGCGCCACCAGGCGACGGCCGCGCTGATCGAGTCCGGCACGCTGAATGCGTTGCGCGACCTGCTGCGCGGCATCGGCGACATCGAACGCATCCTGACCCGCGTCGCGCTGCGCTCGGCCCGGCCGCGCGACCTCTCGACGCTGCGCGACGCGCTGCGCCTGGCACCGGACCTGCAGCAGCGGCTCGCCGCCATCGACAGTCCGCGCCTGCACGAACTCGCCGCCCAACTCGGCCGGCATGACGAAGCCGCCGACCTGCTCGCCCGCGCCATCCTCGAACAGCCGCCGGTGCTGCTGCGCGACGGCGGCGTGTTGCGCGAGGGCTTCGATGCCGAACTCGACGAACTGCGCCTGCTGTCCACGAATGCCGACCAATTCCTGATCGACCTGGAAGCGCGCGAACGCGCGGCCAGCGGCATCCCGACGCTGAAGGTCGGCTACAACCGCGTGCACGGCTACTACATCGAGATCACCAACGCGCACAGCGACAAGGCGCCGACGCATTACACGCGCCGCCAGACGATCAAGGGCGCCGAACGCTACATCACCGAGGAGCTGAAGGCCTTCGAGGACAAGGTGCTGTCGGCGCGCGAGCGCGCGCTGATGCGCGAGAAGGCGCTGTACGAACAGATCCTCGATGCGCTGAACACCCGCCTCGACCTGCTGCGCGACGCCGCGGCGGCCTTCAGCGAGGTCGACGTGCTGGCGACACTCGCCGAACGGGCCTTCGCATTGAACTGGACGATGCCGGAACTGGTTGCGGACAGCGGCATCAGCATCGAACGCGGCCGCCATCCGGTGGTCGAGGCGGTACGCAGCGATCCGTTCGAACCGAATGGCCTGCGACTCGATGCATCGCGGCGCATGCTGGTCATCACCGGCCCGAACATGGGCGGCAAGAGCACCTACATGCGCCAGGCCGCCTTGATCGTGCTGCTCGCCCACGTCGGCAGCTTCGTGCCGGCCGATACCGCGCGCATCGGTCCCATCGACCGCATCTTCACCCGCATCGGCGCCGGCGACGACCTCGCCGCCGGGCAATCGACCTTCATGGTCGAGATGAGCGAAACCGCGAACATCCTGCACAACGCCAGCGCGCACAGCCTGGTGCTGATGGACGAAGTCGGCCGCGGCACCAGCACCTACGACGGACTCGCGCTGGCCTATGCCTGCGCCGTGCACCTCGCGACGACGAACCGCGCCTACACCCTGTTCGCGACGCATTACTTCGAACTGACCGCGCTCGCCGGCGAGATCGAGGGCGTGGCCAATGTGCATCTCGATGCGGTCGAACACGGCGACACCCTGGTCTTCCTGCATGCGGTCAAGGACGGTCCGGCGAACCGCAGCTTCGGCCTGCAGGTCGCGGCCCTGGCCGGCGTGCCCAAGCCCGTCATTGCCGCCGCACGCGCGCGCCTGCTGGCGCTGGAGGCGCGGCCGGCCGATACCTCGTCGGCGATCGCGAGCGCCGCCACGCCGGACCAGCCGCGGCAGTTCGGATTGTTCGACGCCGCGCCGCCCGCGCTGGAAGCCCTGCGCGGCATCGATCCCGACGCGATGAGTCCGCGCGAGGCGCTGGAAGCGCTGTATCGGTTGAAGTCTCTGGCCTGATCGCGTCAGGCTCGGCGCCACGCCCCGTCCCGGATCACGCATGAGCCTCGATGATCTTCGCCTGCAGATCGACGCCCTTGACCGGCAACTGGTCGAACTGCTGGTCGCGCGCAGCCGCGTCACCGCCGAGATCGGCGCCGTCAAGCGCGAACGCGGACTGGCCCTGTACGTGCCGGAACGGGAATCGGAACTGCTGAACGCGCGCCGCGAGCAGGCCGCGGCCGCCGGAGCCGATCCGGACCTGGTCGAGGACGTGTTGCGCCGGGTCATGCGCGGCTCGTACGCGTCGCAGGAAACCGCCCTGCCCGCCGTCGTCGACACGCGCGCGCCGGTGGTCGTGATCGGTGGTCGCGGCGCGATGGGGCGCTTGATGGTCAGCCTGTTCGAGCGCGCCGGCTATCCGGTGCGCGTCATCGATGTCGACAACCTCGCCGATCTGCCGAACGCGGTCGTGGATGCCGGCCTGGTCATGGTCTCGGTGCCGATCGACCGCACCGCCCAGGTCATCGCGTCGCTGCCGCCGTTGCCCGAACACTGCGTGCTCTGCGACATCACCTCGGTCAAGCAGACTCCGCTCGAGGCGATGCTGGCCGCGCACGCGGGTCCGGTGGTCGGTCTGCACCCGATGTTCGGTCCGGACGTGAAGAGCCTGGTCAAGCAGGTCGTCGTCGTCTGCCACGGCCGCGAGCCGGCACGCTACGACTGGCTGCTGCGCCAGCTCGAAGCCTGGGGGGCGCTGCTGCGCGAGGAATCGCCGGCCGCACACGACCAGGCGATGCAGATGATCCAGGCCATGCGCCACTTCACGACGATCGCCTACGGCGTGTTCCTGTCGCGCCAGCCGGCCGACCTGGACCGCCTGCTGCGCCTGAGTTCGCCGATCTACCGCCTGGAACTGGCGATGGTCGGCCGTCTGTTCGCGCAAAGTCCGATGCTGTATGCCGACATCATGCTGCAGGCCGACGCCCTGCCCGAGCTGATCTCCGACTACCGCCATGCGCTCGACGAACTGCTGGCGCTCGTGCGCGCCGACGACCGCGACGGCCTGATCTCGCGCTTCCGCGAGGTGCAGGCCTATTTCGGCGATCTCGCGCCCAGGCTGCTCAAGGAAAGCGCCGAACTGCTGCGCAAGATGCACGACGCGCAGGGCGGGAAGGCTTAGGCCGCTTCCGGCAGGCGCGACCCGGCCGTCGCCGCATCGAGTGCCTGCGACAGGTCGGCCCACAGGTCCTCGACCGACTCGATACCGACCGACAGGCGCAGCATGCCCGCGGTGATGCCACATTCGCGGCGCGCCGCGTCGTCGAGCACGCGATGGGTGAGACCGGCCGGATGCTGGATCAGGGTATCGACCGAGCCCAGGCTGACGGCCGGCGTGATCAGACGTACCGCACGCATCACCGTCGCGGCAGCGGCATGTCCGCCGTGCAGGTCGAGCGCCATCAGCGCACCGGGGCCGCGCATCTGCGTCTTCAGGAGCGCGTCGTTGCGCACCGTGCCGTGTCCCGGGAAATACACGCAGCGCACCGCCGCATGGCGCTGCAGCCGGCTCGCCAGTTCGATCGCGTTCCGTTGCGCGCGCTCGACACGCAGCGCCAGCGTGCTCAGCCCGCGATGCAGCAGGTAGGCCGCGAGCGGATGCAGCAGTGCGCCGGTCGCCGCGCGCATCGTGCGCAAGGGCTTGGCGTCGGTCTCGGCGCAGGCGATCACCCCGGCGATCACGTCGCCATGGCCTCCGAGGAACTTGGTCGCGCTGTGCAGCACGTAGCGCGCACCGAAGGCCAGCGGGTTCTGCAGGATCGGCGTCGCGAAACTGGAATCGACCACGACCGGCACGGTGCCCGCTGCCCTGACCACGGCGGCGATGTCGACCAGGTCCAGGGTCGGATTGGCCGGCGTCTCGATCAGCACCAGCGCGGTGTCGGGGCGAATCCGTTGCGCGATCTCGTCGGCGCGCACGAATTCGCAATCGAGGCCGGTGAGCCCGCTCTTCAGCAAGTGGTCGCTGGTGCCGTAGATCGGACGCACCGCCAGCATGTGGCTGCCGCTCGGGCGCGAAGCCATCAGCAAGGCGGTCAATGCAGCCATGCCGGAACCGAAGGCGACGCAGGCCTCGGCGCCTTCGAGTTGGGCGATGGCCTGCTCGACGCGGGCCACGGTCGGGTTGTGCAGGCGGGCGTAGATCGGGTTCGCGGCGCTGGCCTCGCCCGCGACCAGGGCGTCGAAACTCGCGGTGCCGACGGCCAGGTCGGCGACCGGGTAGGTGGTCGAGAGGTCGATCGGCGGCGCGTGCACGCCGAGCGTGGCGAAGTCTTCGCGTCCGCCATGGACGCAGCGGGTATCGATCGTGTGCTTCATGGCCATCCTCCCGGAAATCCGGGACGACGCTAGAACGATCGTCGCGCTATCGTTGTCTTGCCGAAGAATATTTCGTCAGGGCGCGAAATCATGGAACTTGACCGAATCGACATCGCCTTGTTGCGGCTGCTGCGAAACAACGCTCGGATGCCGAACAAGGACCTGGCCGACAAGGTCGGCGTCGCGCCGTCGACGGCGCTGGAACGCATCCGTCGTCTGCGCGAGGCGCGCGGCATCGAGGGCTACCATGCCGAACTGAATCCGGCCGGCATCGGCATCGGCCTGCAGGCGATGGTTGCGGTGCGGCTGAACCGGCACTCGCGCGAACAGGTGATCGCGCTGCACGACCATCTGCTCGCCCTGCCCGAGGTCATCGCCTTCTACCACGTGGCCGGCGCCAACGATTTCCTGGTGCACGTCGGCGTGCGCGACGCCGAGCATCTGCGCGAATTCGCGATGGCGGCGCTGACCTCGCGGCCCGAGGTCGCGCACATCGAGACCAACCTGATCTTCGAGTTCCGGCGCAGCGCCGACCTGCCGATCTACGCCCGGCCGGTCGACTGAATCAGGCCGCCGCCTTGCCGCCGGTATCGAGCGCCGCCAGCCACTCATCGTCCGAACCCTCGTTCACGCCTTCGAACAGGATCGTCGACAGGTAACGTTCGCCGGTGTCCGGCAGCATGGCCAGGATGACCGAGCCCGGCGCCGCGGTCTCCGCGACCTTGAGCGCTGCCGCGGCCGTGCCGCCGGCCGAGATGCCGACGAAGATGCCTTCCTCGGCCGCGAGGCGGCGGGCGGTATCGCGCGCGAGCACGTCGTCGACCGGAACGATCTGGTCGGCCACCGCCTTGTTCAGCACCTGCGGCACGAAGTCAGGCGTCCAGCCCTGGATCTTGTGGGGCGCCCAGGCATTGCCGGCGAGCAAGGACGCACCGGCCGGTTCGGTCGCAGTGATGCGCACGTCCGGACGCGCCAGTTTCAGGACCTCGCCGACGCCGGTGAGCGTGCCGCCGGTACCCCAGCCGCTGACGAAATGGTCGAGGCGGCGTCCTGCGAAATCGCGCAGGATTTCGGCCGCGGTGGTGTTGCGGTGGTAGGCCGGGTTGGCCGGGTTCTCGAACTGGCGCGCGAGGAACCAGCCGTGTTTCCTGGCGAGTTCCTCGGCCCGCCGCACCATGCCGCT
>CALMWD010000048.1 GCA_937873105.1 uncultured Rhodanobacteraceae bacterium | reverse complement strand
CGGTCGACGGCCTCGCCGCTGACCACGCATTCGGTGCAGTAGCGATGGCCCTCGGTGTATTCCTCGCCGCGTGCGGCATCGACCCCGGCCGAAGCCAGTTCGTCCGGCAGTTCGGCCATCGGCGCGCAGCGGCCGGTCTCGATGAACTCGTCGATGCCTTCGAGCAGGTCGACGAAACCGAGCGCGCCGGCATCGACCACGCCGGCCGCCCGCAGGGCTGCGAGCTGGTCCGGGGTATGCCTCAGTGCCTCGCGCGCCACGGTCAGCGCGTTGCGGAAGCCGGTGCGGAAGTCGCGGCCGCAGTCGGCCTGCTCCTTGAGCGAGATCGCAAACGCCTGGATCACGCTGAGGATGGTGCCTTCGCGCGGCTCGGCCATCGCTTCCCGCGCCAGCGAGGAGCCGCGCGACACCGCACGCGCCAGCGCCTCCGGCGTCAGCCGCTTGCTCGGCCCGAGCGCCTCGGACACGCCCTGGAAGAACTGCGCGATGATCGCCCCGGAATTGCCGCGGGCGCCGTCGATGGCCTCGGCCGCGGCGCGGCGCAGCACTTCGCCGGCGCTGGCCAGGCGCGGCGCGCGCACGGCGGAGAGCACGGCGCTGAGGGTGAAGGCGAGATTGGTGCCGGTGTCGCCGTCCGGGACCGGAAAGACATTGATGCGGTTGATTTCGTCGCGGCGTGCGATGACACGCTGGATGCCCGCCATCAAGGCCCGCCGCAAGCCATAGCCGGAAAGGCGTTGCACGCTGATCTGTGCAGCCACGCGCTGCTCCCCCGAGAAAACGAGCCGCGAGTGTAGGCAGCGTCGCCGGATTCGGCTTGCTGCAGCGCGTCAACAATCGATGCAACCTTTCCGTGCCGATAGGAATCCCAGCACTTGCGCTTTGAAAAACCCGGGGTCAGGATGCCGCCAAGCGTGCGGCGACCGGCCCGTTCGTGACCTGGAGACTCCGATGTTCCGACCTGCCCTGTCGTTCCTGATCGCGCTGTCCGCGCTGCTCGCTTCGACCACGCTGGCCGCCAAGACCTCGGTGTCCAGCCTGCAGCAGCCGGAACTGCCCTGCCCCGCCAACCGCAGCGACGCGATCGAGTCCGGCGCCGCTGCCAGCGCCACGGCGCCGGCAGCCGCCACGCCGGTCATTTCCCGCGGCGCCAGCAAGGCCGCGCGCCAGCGCTGGAAGGCCTTGCTGCCGGGCACGCTGAAGTCCGCCACCTGAGCGATGTTCGGATGGCTGCGGCGGTCGCCACCGGCCGCCACGCTCGACGATGACGCCTGGGACCGGGCATGCCGCGAGTTGCGCCTGCTCGATGCCTTGCCCGAAGCCGACCTCGCGCGCTTGCGCAGTCGGGTCGCGCGCTTCCTTGCCGAGAAGCAGTTCCACGCCACCCATGGGCAGGAAATCGACGTTCGTCTGCGCCTGATCGTGGCGACCCAGTGCTGCCTGCCGGCCCTGCACCTGCCCGAAGACACGCTCTCGGGCTGGCGCGACGTGATCCTCTATCCCGGCGCCTTCCGCGCCCGCCGCCACGAACATGACGAGCATGGCGTGGCGCATGAATTCGACGAGGACCTGATCGGCGAGGCCGACGAACAATCCGGCCCGATCATCCTGTCGGTCGCCGACATCGAGGCCGATCTGGCCGAGCCGTTCTCCGGCGTCAACGTGATCCTGCACGAGATCGCCCACAAGATCGACGCCCGCGACGGCGCCTGCGACGGCGTGCCGGCGATCCCCGACCTGGAAGCACGGCGCCAGTGGATCCGGGTGATGCAGGCGGCCTTCGATGGCTTGCGCGCCGAGGTCGAAGCGGCCGACGCCGCCGATGCCGAACCCGAGACCGCCATCGATCCCTACGCCGCGGAGGCGCCCGAGGAGTTCTTCGCGGTCGCCACCGAGGCGTATTTCTCCGACCCCGAGGCCTTGCGCGCCTTCGATTCGGCGGTTTTCGAGGAATTCCGCAAGTTTTACGCCGGCGCCCGCTGAGCGCCCGTCGCTGCATGCTAATCTGCGCGCCGCTTGCGGGAGAGATCGACGCGGATTCTGGGTCCGGCGTCGGCGCCGAAGGAGCAACCGCCCCGGAAACTCTCAGGCAGAAGGACCGCGAGCAGCAGCACACATCTGGAAAGCGACGCGCATCCTTGCGATGAGCCTGCGTCCGCCGAAGGGATAACGCTCTCAGGCACGGATACAGATGGGGCACACCGAGGCGCCGCCGCGCCCGCATCGCCCCATCACGAGAGTCCGCCATGTCCGCACCGGTTACCCTGCGCCAGCCCCACGTCGCCCGCGATTTCGCCGACCGCCATATCGGTCCCTCTCCGCAGGAACAGCGCGAGATGCTCGACGCCATCGGCGTCGCCAGCCTCGACGAACTGATCGCGCAGACGGTGCCGGCCAGCATCCGCATGGGCGGCGCCCTGAGCTCGATGGGTCCGGGCCTGAGCGAAGTCGACGCGCTCGCCCGCCTGCGCGAACTCGCCGATCGCAACCAGGTCTTCACCTCGCTGATCGGACAGGGCTATTCCGGCACGATCCTGCCCGGCGTCATCCAGCGCAACATCCTCGAGAACCCGGCCTGGTACACGGCCTATACGCCGTACCAGCCGGAGATTTCCCAGGGCCGCCTCGAAGCCCTTCTGAACTTCCAGACGATGATCTGCGAACTCACCGGGCTCGACGTCGCGAATGCGTCCCTGCTCGACGAAGGCACCGCCGCCGCGGAAGCCATGGCCGTGGCCGAACGCGCCAGCAAGTCGAAGAGCACGACCTTCTTCGTCGATGCCGATTGCCACCCTCAGACCATCGCCGTCGTGAAGGTGCGCGCGGAACCGCTCGGCTGGAACGTCGTCGTCGGCAACCCGGAGACGGATCTCGACGCATCCGCCGTGTTCGGCGCGATCTTCCAGTACCCGGGCACCCGCGGCGACGTGCGGGACCATCGCGCCGCGATCGCGAAGCTGAAGGCGGCCGGCGCGATCAGCATTCTCGCGGCCGATCCGCTGGCGCTGGCCGTGCTGACGCCGCCGGGCGAACTCGGCGCCGACATCGCCATCGGTTCGACCCAGCGCTTCGGCGTGCCGATGGGGTACGGCGGCCCGCACGCGGCCTACATGGCGGTGCGCGACGCGATCAAGCGCTCGATCCCGGGCCGCATCATCGGCCTGTCGATCGACGCCCGCGGCCAGCCCGCGGCGCGCCTCAGCCTGCAGACGCGCGAACAGCACATCCGCCGCGAGAAGGCGACCTCGAACATCTGCACGGCGCAGGTGCTGCTCGCGGTCATCGCCTCGATGTACGCGCTCTACCACGGCCCCGAGGGCCTGAAGGCGATCGCGCACGCCGTCCATCGCCGCACCGCGACGCTGGCCGCCGGCCTGCGCCAGCTCGGCTTCCGGGTCGACCAGAACGCGTTCTTCGATGCGATCACCGTCGACGCCGGCGCGAACCGCGCCGCAATCGTCGAACACGCGCTCGCCGCGAAGATCAACTTCCGCCACTTCGCCGACGGCCGCATCGGCATCGCGCTCGACGAAACCATGACGGACGCGGTGGTCGAACAGGTCTGGGCGGCGTTCGGCGGCAAGCTGCGCTTCGCCGATGTCGCCGCGAGCGCGACCGACGCGATTCCGGGCGAACTCGCGCGCAAGGGCAGCTGCCTCAAGCATCCGGTCTTCAGCCGCTACCGCACCGAAACCGAACTGCTGCGTTACATGCGCAAGCTCGCCGACCGCGACCTCGCGCTCGACCGCGCCATGATTCCGCTCGGTTCGTGCACGATGAAGCTCAATGCCACCACCGAGATGATTCCGATCACCTGGCCCGAGTTCGGCGCGCTGCACCCGTTCGCGCCGGCCGAGCAGGCGCATGGGTATCGCGAGATGTTCGAAGACCTGAAGCGCTGGCTGGTCGAGATCACCGGCTACGACGCGGTCTCGCTGCAGCCGAATTCCGGCGCCCAGGGCGAATACGCCGGCCTGCTCGCGATCCGCGGCTACCACCTGTCGCGCGGCGAAGGCCATCGCAAGGTCTGCCTGATTCCGTCCAGCGCGCACGGCACCAATCCGGCCTCGGCGCAGATGGTCGGCATGGACGTGGTCGTCGTGGACTGCGATGCCGAGGGCAATGTCGATCTCGCCGACCTGCGCGCCAAGGCCGAGAAACACAGCGCGAACCTGGCCGCGCTGATGGTCACCTATCCATCCACGCACGGCGTGTTCGAGGAGCAGATCCGCGAGATCTGCGATCTGGTGCACCAGCATGGCGGCCAGGTCTACATGGACGGCGCCAACATGAACGCGCAGGTCGGGCTCTCGCAGCCGGGCCAGTTCGGCGCCGACGTGTCGCACCTGAACCTGCACAAGACCTTCTGCATCCCGCACGGCGGGGGCGGCCCGGGCATGGGCCCGATCGGCGTGAAGGCGCATCTCGCGCCCTTCCTGCCGGGTCATCCGGAGCTCGATGGCGGCCAGGCGCCGGTGGGCCCGGTCTCGGCCGCGCCGTATGGCTCGGCCTCGATCCTGCCGATCAGCTACGCCTACATCCTGATGATGGGCGGACCGGGCCTGAAGCTCGCGACCGAGATCGCGATCTTGAATGCGAACTACATCGCCGCACGCCTCGATGCGCATTTCCCGGTGCTGTACAAGAACCACAACGGCCGCGTCGCGCACGAATGCATCGTCGATCCGCGCGCGCTCAAGAACAGCAGCGGCGTGACCGTGGACGACATCGCCAAGCGCCTGATCGACTACGGCTTCCATGCACCGACGATGAGCTTCCCGGTGCCGGGCACCTTGATGATCGAGCCGACCGAATCGGAATCGAAGTACGAGATCGACCGCTTCTGCGACGCGATGATCGCGATCCGCGACGAGATCGCCGACGTCGAAAAGGGCCGCTTCGCGATCGAACAGAGCCCGCTGCGCCATGCCCCGCACACCGTGCACGACCTGACCGACGCCGAGTGGACGCGCCCGTA
>CALMWD010000047.1 GCA_937873105.1 uncultured Rhodanobacteraceae bacterium | reverse complement strand
CGGGTCGACAACGCCGCCGCCGCCGAATGGTCGGCCAGCGCCTACACCCAGCTGACCCGCACCTCGCCGATCGTGAACCGCAAGTTCTCGTTCACCAACCCCGAGCAATACAGTTTCGTCGGCGCCGCCTGGTACAGCCCGGAAGAGAAATTCGAGAAGCTCGCCTTCGAGGACTTCGTCGAGGAACCGCTGACCCGCACCATCACCGGCGGCTGGGCGGCGCAGCAGCAGCACTATTTCTTCGCGGCCTGGATCCCGGAAGCGAGCGAGCCGCAGGCCTACAGCACCGCCGTCATCACCGACCAGGGCGCGCCGCGTTACCTGATTCGCCAGATGGGCCCGAGCTTCAAGGTCGCGCCCGGCGCCAGCGCGACGCGTTCGACGCGTCTGTACGTCGGTCCGAAGCAGCAGGAGAAGCTCGACAGCATCGCGCCGGGCCTGGGCCTCACCATCGACTACGGCATGGTCACGATCTTCGCCAAGCCGGTGTTCTGGCTGCTCAACCAGCTGCACAAGCTGGTCGGCAACTGGGGCTTCGCGATCATCCTCACGACCCTGCTCGTCAAGCTGCTCCTGTACCCGCTCTCGGAAGCGCAGTACCGCTCGATGGCCAAGATGCGCAAGGTGCAGCCGCGAATCGAGGCACTGAAGCAGCGCTACGGCGAGGATCGCCAGAAGTTCAACCAGGCGATGATGGAGCTGTACTCGAAGGAGAAGATCAATCCGGTCGGCGGCTGCCTGCCCCTGCTGCTGCAGTTCCCGATCTTCATCGCGCTGTACTGGGTGCTGCTGGAATCGGTCGAACTGCGCCACGCGCCCTTCATCGGCTGGCTGACCAACCTGTCGGCGCGCGACCCCTACTTCGTGCTGCCGGTCGCGAATGCCGCGATCATGTGGATCACGCAGAAGATGTCGCCCTCGCCTGCCGGCATGGACCCGATCCAGCAGAAGGTGCTGCAGTACATGCCGATCGTGTTCTCGATCACCATGGCCTTCTTCCCGGCCGGCCTGGTGCTGTACTGGACGGTGAACGGCGCGCTCGGCCTGCTGCAGCAGTGGATCATCACCCGACGCATCGAGGCCGGCGAGAAGAAGGCGGCGTAAGCCGATGCGGCCGCGCGACACCATCGCGGCCGTCGCGACCGCGCCGGGTGCCGGCGGCATCGGCATCGTGCGCCTGTCCGGCGCCGATGCGGCCGCCATCGCGCGCACGCTGGCGTCCATCGAACCGCAGCCGCGCCATGCCCATTACGCGGCCCTGCGCGACGCCCAGGGCGAACCGATCGACCGCGGCCTCGTGCTCTGGTTTCCGGCGCCGCATTCGTTCACCGGCGAAGACGTGGTCGAACTGCAGGTCCACGGCGCACCGGTGGTGCTGGCGCGCCTGCTTGGGCGTTGCGTCGAACTCGGCGCGCGCCACGCCCGCGCCGGCGAGTTCTCGGAACGCGCCTTCCTCAACGGCAAGATCGACCTGGCCCAGGCCGAGGCCATCGCCGACCTGATCGCGGCGCAATCGGATGCACAGGCGCGTGCCGCGCTGCGCTCGCTCCAGGGCGAGTTCTCGACGCGGGTGAACGCGCTGCTGAAAGCGCTGATCGACGCGCGCCTGCACGTCGAGGCGGCGATCGATTTCCCCGAGGAGGAAATCGACTTCCTTGCCGACGGCCAGATCCTCGCTCGCCTCGATGCGATTGCAACGTCGCTCGATGCCCTGCTGCGCGACGCCGAACGCGGCCAGCGCCTGCGCGACGGCCTGCACGCGGTCATCATCGGCGCGCCGAACGCCGGCAAGTCGAGCCTGTTGAATGCACTCGCCGGCGCCGATCGCGCCATCGTCACCGATATCGCCGGCACCACCCGCGACCTGCTGCGCGAAGCCGTGAACATCGACGGCATCGGGATCACCCTGGTCGATACCGCCGGCCTGCGCGACTCGCCCGACGTCATCGAATCCGAAGGCATCCGTCGGGCGCGCAACGAGCTCGCGCAGGCCGATCTCGCGATCCTGGTGGTCGCACCCGAGGACGAAGCCCGCATCGACGCATTGCGTGCCGAAGTGCCGACCGGCGCCGCCGTGCTGGTCGTGCACAACAAGTCCGACCTGGCCGATCGCAGCAGCGTCGTCGGCCACGCGGCCGATCACCTGCACGTCTCGGCCAAGACCGGCGCCGGGCTCGATGCGCTGCGCGCCGCGATTCGCGGCCACGCCGGTCTCGGCGACGGCGCCGAAGGCAGCTTCAGCGCCCGCGCCCGCCATGTGTCGGCCCTGCAGCGCGTGCGCGAGTCACTCGCGCATGCCCGCCATCGCCTCGTCCACGACCGCGCCGGCGAACTCGTCGCCGAAGAACTCCGCCTCGCCCAGCACGCCCTGTCCGAAATCACCGGAGAATTCAGTTCCGACGACTTGCTCGGCGTGATCTTCTCGAGTTTCTGCATCGGCAAGTAGCCGATAGCGCGGCGGTTGGGTGGTCTGGCGGGATTCTCGACCCGCTTCCGTATCCCGGAGTACAGCCCCCAATTGCACGCCCGGAGCACTGCCGTGAACACACTCTCCCGACTCGATCGCTGCGTGATCGGTTTCGTCTTCCTCCTGTTGGCCGCCCTGCCGCTGCACGCCGCCAATTTCTGTGTCGCCACCGGCAACCAGCTCGCCACCGCGCTGACGACCGCCGGAACGAATGACGAGGACGACACCATCAAGATCGAATTCGGCACGTTGACCAGCAACACCGAGGCCCCGCAGAACTATCAGTGGATCTTCGATGGCCGCTGGGACGAATACGCCACCACGATCAGCGGCGGCTGGACCAAGGGGAACGGTTGCGCATCGATCGCCACCCACGATCCCGCCGCGACCGTACTGGACGCGCAGTACGCAGGCCCCGTCTTTCTGGCGGATTTGCGCTTCGATTTCTCCGGCACGTTCACGATCAGGAACCTGACCTTGGCGCGCGGCAAGCTCTTCGGCACGACTTGCATGAGCGGTTCGGTCGGCATCGATTGCGCTTCCGGGCTCGGGGTGCAGGCTTGGGCGTTGCCTGGCGCAGCGGTGACGATCGACAACGTGCTGATCCGGCACGGCATAGCCGCCGCCGGGGTCATCGACCCGATCGTCGATCTCTACATGTCCGACAGCGGAATCTTGCGGTTCCGCAACAACATCGTCATGGGCAATGACTTGAGTGCCGGGGCCGACACTTTGGGCGTTCAAATCCAGACCACGGGCAACGCCATCTCCTATGTGACGAACAATTCGATCTTCGGCAATACCGTGACCTCGAACGAAGTCGGATTGAGCGTGACCGGCGTGGCGACCCTCTCCAACAATGCCATTGCCGACAACATCACGGTAAGCAACGACCCGCCGTACCAGTTCACCGCAAGGAATGTCTCGACGATGACCCTGCGCAGCAACCATTTTGCGAGCCGCCAGTACGTCGGCGGCGGATTTCCCTTCATCGACAGCGGGACCACCACCGGCGACGCGCAATGGTCGCAGTCCGGCATCCGCATGATTCCGGATGCGGAGTCGGTTCTTCGCGACTCGGGCGTGAACAACCCCTCGGGCGGGATCCCCGCGATCGACTTTTCCGGCAAGACGCGAATCATCAATACCGTCATCGATCGCGGTGCCGTCGAAGCGGATGCCGTGCCACCGATCGGTCCGAATGTCGTTCCGAATGCACCCGGCAACGGCTCGACGACGCTGGTCTACGGCGTGGCGGGCAACCCGGTCCAGAGGGCCATCACTTTTTCGACCAGCGGCGGCACCTTGGGGGGCAGCACCGAACTGATCTGCGGCGTGATTTCAGGGACGGCTCAGGTCATCGCGAACGGCAATCAGACCGTCCCTACTGGCAGCAACGCTGGCCCTGTGACGGTCAGCATCCCCGTCACGACTTCGCCGCAAACGCATACCGTCCTGTGCTCGTACACGCGCGACGGAAACTCGGTCGCAACCTATACCTACCACTTTCGGGCATTGACCGACGGGCTGTTCGGCAACGGGTTCGAGTAGGCCCGTCGCCGCGACCGGCTTCCCCCGGCCCTGGCTTGCCCCGCTTCGCCCCGGCCTTGCTTTCACCGCCACGCGCTCGGTGCTAGAACACGCCGTCCCCTGGGAGCGAACCGATGCGCAACGTATTCACCGCGGCCGTGCTGGCCAGTGCGATGGTGTGGCCGATGACGAACCTGCATGCCGAACAACTGACGATGGACCGCCTGGTCGAGGCGCCTGCACTGGCCGGGAAGACGCCGCAGAACCTCAAGGTGTCGCCGGACGGCCAGCGCGTGACCTTTCTGCGCGGCAAGGACACCGACCAGTTCCAGCTCGACCTCTGGGAATACGACATCGCCTCGAAGCAGACCCGGCTGCTGGTCGATTCCAAGGTGTTGCTGCCGGAAGAGGAACAGCTGTCGGACGAGGAAAAGGCGAAGCGCGAACGCGCGCGTACGGCGAGCCTCAAGGGCATCGTCGAGTACGGCTTCTCGCCGGACGGCGCCCGGCTGCTGTTTCCGCTCAATGGCGAACTGTTCCTCTACGACCTCGCCGCCGACGAGACGCAACAGGCCAATCGGGTGCGCAAGCTGACCAACAAGGCACTCGGTTTCGCGACCGAGGCCAAGGTGTCGCCGAAGGGCAACTACGTCAGTTTCGTGCGCAACCAGAACCTGTGGGTCATCGAACTCAAGACCGATCGTTCGATCCAGCTGACCACCGACGGCGGCGGCCTGATCAGCAACGGCAGCGCCGAATTCATCGCCCAGGAGGAAATGGGCCGCTTCGACGGCTACTGGTGGGCGCCGGACGATTCGATGATCGCCTTCGCGCGCGTCGACGAATCGCCGGTGCCGGTGCAGCGCCGCTTCGAGATTCATGCCGAGGACACCACCGTCATCGAACAGCGTTATCCGGCGGCGGGCCAGGCGAAGGCGACGATCAAGCTGGGCGTGGTGCGCCTGCGCGACGCCGCGCCGGCCGCGCTGGCGGGCACGCAGACGGGCGCGGCCCTGCTGCCGGCGGTGGCGAACACGCGCTGGATCGACCTGGGCGAGGACACCGACATCTATCTCGCGCGCGCCGAATGGACCGCCGATGCCGGCGCGCTCAGCTACCAGGTGCAGTCGCGCAACCAGCGTCGACTGGACCTGCGCGCCTGGTCGGCCGCCGACGGCACCATCTCGACCCTGCTCAGCGAAACCAGCGAGACCTGGATCAACCTGCACGACGACCTGCATTTCCTCGACAGCGGCGACTTCCTCTGGGCCAGCGAGCGCGACGGCTTCAAGCGCCTGTACCTGCATGGCCGCGACGGCACGCTCAAGCATGCCTTGACGCCGGAAGGCTGGGTGGTCGACGGCCTGCTCGCCGTCGACGAGCACAACGACCGCGTGTTCTTCGCCTCGGGCGGGCCCGACCCGACGCAGAAGCACGTCTACATGTCCCCGCTGTCCCTGCCGGTGAAGGAAGTCCGGCAGATCACCCGCGAAGCCGGCATGCACAACGCCAGCTTTCCCAAGCAGGCCAACGTCTTCGTCGCGACCCATTCCGATCCGCGCACGCCGCCGCGCGTGCGCCTGTTCGACGCCGACGGCGCCGAACTGGCCGTGCTCGAAGCCAACGAACTGAAGGAAGGCCATCCCTACTGGCCCTATGCCGCCGAGCATTCGGTGCCGGAGTTCGGCGAGATCACCGGTACCGAGGGCCAGAAGCTGCCGTACCGCGTATTCAAGCCGGCGGACTTCGATGCCGCGAAGAAGTATCCGGCCATCGTCTACATCTACGGCGGGCCGCACGGCCAGTACGTCACCCAGGGTTGGACCGAAGGCTTCATCCAGGTGCTGGCGCGCAACGGCTTCGTCGTGTTCCAGCTCGACAACCGCGGCATGTACCGGCGCGGCAAGGCCTTCGAGGAAGCGCTGTTCCGCAGGATGGGCACGGTCGAGGTAGTCGACCAGCGCGAGGGCGTGAAGTGGCTGCGCGCGCAGCCCTGGATCGACGGCGAGAAGATCGGCTTCTACGGCTGGAGCTACGGCGGCTACATGGCCCTGCAGGTACTGGGCCAGGCCAGCGACGATTTCGCCGCGGTCGTGGCCGGCGCCCCGGTCACCGACTGGGCGCTCTACGACACGCACTACACCGAGCGCTACATGGACCATCCGAAGGACAACGCCGAGGGCTACGCGAACAGCAGCGTGTTCGCCCATCTCGACGGCATGCGCTCGGACCTGCTGCTGATCCACGGCATGGCCGACGACAACGTGCTGTTCACCCACAGCACCAAGCTGATGAGCGCCCTGCAACAACGCGGCAAAGCCTTCGAGCTGATGACCTATCCCGGCGGCAAGCACGGCATCGCCGCGCCGTGGATGAAGAAACACGCCAACAACGCCATCCTCGACTTCTTCCATCGCAAGTTGAAGCGGTGAGTGGCCGCTCGCAACCATCGCCGACTGGGCAGATAATGCCCTTCAACGACGGAGGGTTCATGCCATGCAATTGACTGCAGTCCTGATGCCGGCACCGGAAGGTGGCTTCGTCGCCGTCAATCCGGAGACGGGGACGACCACGCAAGGTGAATCGCTGGACGAAGCGCTCGCCAACCTGCGCGAAGCGACGGCGCTTTATCTCGAAGAATTCCCCACGACGATCGGCGGACGCCCGCTCGTTACCACATTCGATATCGACGTGCGTGCCGCCTAACCTTCCGCACCCATCGGGTGCCGAGGTCGTGGCCGCCCTGCAAAAACTGGGATTCCACGTGGCGCGCCAGAACGGCAGCCATATCGTGATGCGCCGTGGCGCCGGTGGTTGCGTCGTGCCGAATCATCGCGAGCTGAAGAAGGGCACGCTGCATGGCCTGCTCAAGCAAGCCGGCGTGTCCGTCGAAGAGCTCATGCGCGCGCTGTAGGCGCAGTTCGTCGTCGCAGCAGCACGTACTGGAACGACTGCGTGGTGCCGAACGGGGTCGGGTGTTGCTCGCGCGCGTCGTCGATGCGGGTGAAGTGCGGTGCGAAGACGGCAGCAAGCGCATCCGCGTCGTAGCGTTGCACGGGCAGGCCGCTGCAGCGTTCGGGGCCGTCGGGCGCGAAGGTCGCGACGAGCAGATGGCCGCCGCCGCGAACCGCGCGCGCGGATTGGGCGACATAGGCGTCGCGTCGCGCCGCATCGGTCAGGAAATGGAACACGGCGCGGTCGTGCCAGAGCGCGTAATGCGCCTGCGGCAGCTCGAGGGTGGTGATGTCGCCGACGCGGCACTGCAGCCGCTGCTCCGCGGGCCGGGCCGAGAGCCGCGCACGTGTATGCGCCAGGGCCGCCTCGGCGATGTCGTTCACGGTGAGGTCGCGGAATCCGCGCGCGAGCAGGTCGTCGACCAGGGTCGAGGCACCGGCGCCGACGTCGATGATCGGCGCGTCGTGGTCGAGGCCGAGGGCGTCCACGAAGGCGAGCGACCGGTCGAGATGCGGCCGGTACCAGCTGACCGCATCGGTCGCCTTGCTCGTATACACCTGCTGCCAGTGGGAATCCGAGCTCATCGTCTGCGTCCGCCGCGTGCGCACACCATAGCGTGACCGGCGTGGCAGCGTGAGGGACCCGCGGCGACGCTAGACTTGCCGCCTCTGCCTGTGGAGCCACCATGTTCTCGCCGCTTGCCTTCGGATTGCAGATGGGACTGACCACGGCCCTGCCGATGCCGGCAGCGCTGATTGCGCTCGACCATCATCCGCAGTTCGAACTCGACCGCTACACGCGCCAGATCGAACAGGACGGCGGCTGGTGGCTGGAGATGGAGAACCGGCTGCTGGTCGTCGCACCGCCGTCGCGGTTGCCGGATCTGTTGGCGGGCGAACGCGTCGTCGCCGACCTCGGCTGGATCCGTCCCGACGACCTGGCCCTGCAGACGCGCGCCTGCGGCGTCGACGAAGGCCCGGCCCTGCCGTCCATCGCCGACACCGGACGCTTCGCCCTGGTGCGCACGCCGGCCACCTTGCTGCCGTACAAGGCCCCGGACGTGTCCGAGTGGCGGCCGGTGGTGCCGAACCGCGTCCTCACCAAGGACCTGCGCGCGCGCGGCCTGCTGGCCATGGCCAAGGGCGCACCCGACCCGGAAGTGCAGTTGCGCGTCGATGCGATCGATACCCAGCGCTGGTTCGACACCCTGTCGACGCTCGCGAGTTACGACCGCTCCTCGTACGGCAGCGGCATCGACCAGGCGCGCGACTGGCTGATCGGCGAGTTCTCGGCCCTCGGGCTGCAGGTGTCCACCCAGACCTTCACGATCGGCGGCACCGCGACCCAGGTGGAGAACGTCATCGCGCGCCGCACCGGCAGCCTGTACCCGGACGAGTGGGTCATCGTCGGCGGTCATTACGATTCGCGCCAGCAGAGCATCAACGATCCGAACCAGTCGCCTGGCGCCGAGGACAACGCCTCGGGCTGCGCCGGCGTGGTCGAGGCCGCGCGCGTGTTCTCGCAGTTCCCGCCGCAGCGCACGATGGTCTTCGTCTGCTTCGCCGGCGAGGAACAGGGCCTGTACGGCGGCTCGGCCTATGCCCAATCCCTGGAGGCCGGCGGCGACCTGGCCAAGGTCGATCTCGCCGTGATCATGGACATGATCGGCTACTCCGGCGATGCCGATCTCGACGTGCTGCTGGAAACCAGCAGCAGCCTGTCCGGCGTGTTCCCGGCCTTCGCCGCCGCCGCCGCGACCTATGCGCCGGAGCTGCGCGTGCTCACCGACACCATCGCCTGCTGCTCGGACCACATGCCCTTCATCAACCGTGGCGTGCCGTCCTTGCTGACCATCGAGAACGACTATTCGCCGTCGATGCCCTTCGGCTACCAGCACTACCACCGGACCACCGATGTGCCCGCGAACCTCACCCGCGCACAGGAGATGGGTGGCGGGATCCTGAAGATGAACATCGCCGTGCTGGCCGATGCCGGGGGTTTCGAGACGCCGGTGCTGCGCGACGGCTTCGAATAATCCGGAAGAACCGCCGATGTTCTCTTCACTCGCGCTCGGCCTGCAGATGGGCCTGACCACCGTCCTGCCGATGCCGGCGGCCACGATCGCGCTCGGCGACCTGCCGCAGGACGAACTGGCCGCGTATACCCGTGTCATCGAAGACCGGGGCGGCTGGTGGCTGGAACTCGACGACCGCCTGCTCGTGGCCGCACCGGTGACGGCCTGGCCCGAACTGGTCGAGGGCGAGCGCATCATCGACGATCTCGGCGGGATCCGGCCCGACGATCTGGCCTTGCAGGCGCGCGGTTGCCCCCTGCATCCGAGCGCGCCCCTGCCGGCGATCGCGCGGGCCGGTCGCCATGCGCTGGTGCGCGCGCCGGCGACGCTGTTGCCGTATCGCCTGCCCGAGCGGTCGGAATGGCGGCCCGTCGTGCCCAACCGCAGCCTGGCGCAGGACTGGCGTGCACGCGGCCTGCTCGACCGCGCCAAGCGCGCCGCCAATCCGGACGTGCAGCAGCGCGTCGACGCGGTCGGCCGCGACCGCTGGTTCGGGGTGCTCTCGCATCTCGCCACCTACGACCGATCGAGCCGGCGCAGCGACATCGCCAATGCACGCGACTGGCTGCTCGGCAAGTTCGCCAGCCTGGGGCTGCAGACGTCGACCTACTCGTTCCCGATGACCGGCACCGTGGCCGTGCCCCAGGTCAATGTCATCGGCACGCTCGCCGGCACGAACCTGCCGGACGAGTGGATCATCGTCGGCGCGCATTACGATTCGATCCAGACCAATGGCGGCAGCACGGCGGCGGCGCCCGGTGCCGAAGACAACGCCTCCGGTTGTGCGGCGGTGGTCGAGATGGCCGAGGTGTTCACGCGCTTTCCGCCGCAGCGCACGATGATCTTCACCTGCTTCTCGGGCGAGGAGCAGGGCCTGATCGGCAGCACGCGCTGGGTCGAGGATGCGCTGCGGCCGAACGGCCATCTGCCGAAGATCCAGCTGGCGCTGATCATGGACATGATCGGCTATTCGCAGGACGGCCAGCTCGATGTGCTGCTGGAAACCTCGTCGACGCTGTCGACCGTGTTCCCGCCCTTCCAGTCGGCCGTCGCCGACTACGCCGGCGAACTCGTGCCGCACACGTCGACGAATCCGTTCGGATCGGACCACATGCCCTTCATCAACCGCGGCGTGCCCTCGCTGCTCGTGATCGAGTACGACTACGACCTGTATCCCGGCTACCACAGGACCAACGATCTGCCGGGGACGATCAGCAACGCGCTCGACATGGGTGGCGGCGTGCTCAAGATGAACGCTGCGGTGCTCGCCGAAGCCGCGGGTTTCGAGGCGAGCGCGCTGTTCCGCGACGGCTTCGAGTGATCAGAACACCGGCGTCTCGTCGGTGAGCGCGTCCTTGGGCCCGCCGATCTGGCGCAGCGCGTGCTGGTAGCCGCGGTCGATGGCGCGGTAGTAGCTCTTCCAGTCGAGCAGGCCGATGTCGGCCAGCTTGGGCTGGATCAGCAGGCTGGTCTGGGCGCGCGCGGCGATGGTTTGCGCGCCCGAATTGACCATGCCGGCGCGCAGCAGGATCTCGCGCAGGGTCGGGCGCCGGCGGCTGGTTCGGCTCTCCACCCACAGGCGCCAGGCCGGCGGCAATTCGTATTCGTCGACGGTGGTCCGCAGGGCGTAGTCGGCGCCGATGTCGACCGCGATCACCTCGCCGCGATGCTGTTGCCGCATCAGGTCCACCGGCAGGTTGTTGACGACGCCGCCGTCGACGAAAACCTCGCCGTCCTTGAACACCGGCGGCACCAGGCCCGGGATCGCCGCCGAGGCGCGCAGGGCCTGCCACAGCTTGCCCTCGCGATGCACCATCGCGTCGCCGCGGGTCAGGTTCGCGGAGACGCAGAAATACGGCAGCAGCAGATCCTCGATGTCGCGCTCGCCATAGGTGTCCTGCAGCAGTCGCGACATCTTCCGTCCCGACACCAGCGACACCAGCGGCAGGGTGTAGTCGGACAACGGGTTCTGGTCGTAGAACACTTGGCGGAAGCGCTCGGTCATCTCCTCGATCGACCATTCCGCCGCCACCGCCGCGCCGATCACGGCGCCGATCGAGGTGCCGGCGACGCTGTCGATTTCGAGGCCGGCCTCGCGCAACGCGCGTACCACGCCGATGTGGGCGAAACCGCGGGCGCCGCCGCCCGAGAGGACCAGGGCTAGGCTGCGGCCGGCCAGCAGGCGCGCCAGCCGGGCCATGTCGGCGTCGTCGCGCAGGTGATGCAGGACCGCATTTCGACAGTGGCTGTGCCAGCGACGGGCCGCACCGAAACGCGGCTTGGCATCGTGGACCAGCAGCAGGTGCTGCTGCCGCGTGACCAGCGTATCCGGCGCCTCGGCCCATTCGTCGCAGGCGGCCACATGCTCGGCGGCGCGCACCGCGAACCGCAGCACGTCGGCCTGGCGCCGGCATTGATCGCGCCAGGCGGCATCGTCGCCGTCGGCGAGATAGATCACGAAGCGCGAGTCCTTCTCGATGGCGTGATAATCGCCGGCCGCGCCGCCGGCCACGCGATGGTCGAGCACGCGCACGCTGCCGAACGCGCCGAGTGCCCGCGCCAGACTCTCGGCCACGGCGCGGAGGTCGACGCCGGGCGACTGCGCCAGCAGCGCCATGGTCCGCGGCGTCGCGTCGTGCGCCTGCAACTCGCCGCGCCGCCGCAGCGCCAGCCGCGCCAGCCCGAGCATCGCCTGCGGGAACGACGCGGTCATCGCCTCCAGGTGTTCGGCCGGCAACACGACCAGCTCGCTGTCGCGCAGCGCGCGGATGGTGGCCGAGCGCGGCCGCGACACCAGCACCCCGAGTTCGCCGACGGTTTCCCCGGCCATGATCTGGCCGATCATGCGCGACTGGCCGTCGCGGCCGTTGTGGAAGGCCGCGAGGCTGCCGTGCACGAGCAGGTAGACGGCATCCGACGCCTCGCCCTCGTAGAACAGCGCCTCGCCCCCGGCGATCCGTCGCCAGCGGCAACCCGCAGCCAGGGCCGCGCGCGCATCCTCGGGCAAGGTCGCGAACCACGGCACCTGGCCGAACAATTCGACGAAGCGGTGTTGGTCGGCAGCGGCGGACGGCATGCGTGAATGCTACGGCAACTTGCGAAGCGCGCGGGCCGCCGCCATGTTGTCCGCTTCGAAGGAGCCTGCCGATGACCGAGACCAACCCGCTGCTGCGCGCCGACGAGTTCGTCGCCTATGCCGAGATCCGCCCCGAACACGTGCTGCCGGCGGTGCAGGCACGCATCGCCGACTATCGCGCGCGCATCGAGGCGCTGGTCGCGGATCCGGCGCAGCATCGCTTCGATGCGCTGATGCTGGCCTGGGAAGACTGCGAGGACGCGTTGAACCGCTGCTTCGCGCCGGTCGGCCATCTGCACAACGTCTGCGATACGCCGGAACTGCGTGCGGTCTATGGTGAAGCGATCGAGCTGCTGACCGATTTCGGCACCGAGATCGGACAACACGCGGGTCTGTGCGCGGCCGTGCGCGCAATCCGCGCCCGACCCGATTTCGATGCCTTGCCGGTCGCCGCGCGCAAGCTGGTCGACGATGCCCTGCTCGACTTCCGCCTCGCCGGCGTCGACCTGCCCGCCGAAAAACAGCAGCGCTTCCGCGTCATCGCGACCGAGTTGTCGCGGCTGTCGACCGAGTTCGAACAGGCCGTGCTCGATGCCACCGAAGCCTGGACCCTGGACGTGCCCGAGGGCGATCCGCGCCTTGCGGGCCTGCCGGAGTCGGCCCTGGCCCTGCTTCGGCAGGCGGCGCAGGAAGCGAAGGTCGAGGGCTGCCGCATCACCCTGCAGCCGCCGGTCTACCAGGCGCTGATGATGCATGCCGACGACCGCGCCCTGCGCGAACAGGTCTACACCGCCTACCAGACCCGCGCCTCCGACCAGGGCCCGAACGCCGGCCGCTTCGACAACGGCCCGCGCATCGCCCAGATCCTGGCCCTGCGCCACGAGGCCGCCCGGCTGCTCGGCTTCGCCAACGCGGCCGAGGAATCGCTGGCGACCAAGATGGCCGAGACGCCCGAACGCGTGCTGCATTTCCTGCACGACCTCGCGGCCCGCGCGAAACCCGTGGCCGAACGCGAGATCGCCGAACTGGCGGAGTTCGCGCGCACGCGTTTCGGCATCGAGACCCTGCAGCCCTGGGACGTGAACTACGCCAGCGAGAAGCTGCGCATCGAACGTTATGCGTTGAGCGAGGAGGAACTGAAGCCGTACTTCCCGCTGGAACGCGCGATGGCCGGCCTGCACGCGCTGACCGAGCGCGTGTTCGGCGTGAAACTGGTCGAACGCAGCGGCGTCGATCTCTGGCACAAGGACGCGCGCTGCTTCGACCTGGTCGACGCGCGCGGCGAGGCGTTCGCGGTCGTCTACTTCGACCTGTTCGCGCGCAGCGGCAAGCGCGGCGGCGCCTGGATGGATGTCGCCCAGTCGCGCAAGCGCATCGGCGCATTGCAGCGTCCGCATGCCTTCCTGACCTGCAACTTCGCGCCGCCCACGCCCGAACTGCCGTCCCTGCTCACCCATGACGACCTGCTCACGCTGTTGCACGAGTTCGGCCACGGCCTGCACCACCTGCTGACCGAGATCGACTACCCGAGCCTGTCCGGCATCGAGGGCGTCGAATGGGATGCGGTGGAACTGCCGAGCCAGTTCATGGAGAACTTCGGTTGGCATCGCGAGACGCTCGATCTCCTCGCCGCCGGCTGGCAGCGCCGCGAAGCGCTGCCGGAGCGGTTGTTCCAGCGCATGCTCGCCGCCCGGCACTACCACGCCGGCCTGTTCCTGGTGCGCCAGCTCGAATTCGCGCTGTTCGATTTCCGCTTGCACCTGGAGTTCGACCCCGCGCGCGGCGCACGCGTGCAGGACCTGCTGTCCGAGGTGCGCCGCGAGGTCGCGGTCATCCATCCCCCGGCCTGGCAGCGCTTCGCGAACGGCTTCACGCACATCTTCTCGGGCGGTTATGCGGCCGGCTACTACAGCTACCTCTGGGCGGAAGTGTTGTCGGCGGACGCGTTCGCGCGCTTCGAGGCCGAGGGCATCACCGATGCCGACACCGGGCGCGCCTTCCGCAACGAAGTGCTGGCCGTCGGCGGATCGCGTCCGGCGCTGGAGAGCTTCATCGCTTTCCGCGGCCGCGAACCGGACCCGAGCGCACTGCTGCGCAGCTATGGCCTCGCCGCCTGAACGCGGCGCCCGACCTCGATGCATGCGGCGCAGGCCTCGAATAGACTCCTGCAGGACCCAAACGCCGGGGGTGAAGTGGTCGCGATCCCGATGCCGGAGAACGAGGCCGAACGTCTGGTCGCGCTCGCCGAAACACACTTGCTCGACAGCGAGCACGAAGCGGTGTTCGATGCCATCGTCGCCTTGGCGGCATCGATCTGCGGCGTGCCGATGGCGGCGATCACGCTGATCGATCGCAACCGTCAGTGGTTCAAGGCCAGCATCGGCATCGACGATCCCGAAACGCCGCGCGAAGACGCCTTCTGCGCGCACACCATCCTCGAACCGGATGCCCTGATCGTGCCCGACGCCCGCGTCGACGAGCGCTTTCGCGACAATCCGTTCGTGCTCGGCGACGCGCAGGTACGCTTCTACGCCGGTCTGCCGCTGACCACGGCGAGCGGGCATGCGCTTGGCGCCTTGTGCGTGATCGATCGTACCCCGCGTCGACTCGACAAGGCGCAACGCGCGTCGCTGCGCCATCTCGCGACCGTGGTCGAGCGTCTGATCGATGCCCGAACCGAACTGCTGCGGCAACAGCAGGCGTTGCGCAGCGCCGAGGCGCAGATTCGCGAGATCGCCGAACGCGATGCCCTGACCGGTCTCGCCAATCGTTATCGCTTGTACGAGGAATTCGAACGCTCGGCGGCGCGCGCGCGGCGCAACGGCCATCACCGCGCCCTGCTCTACCTGGACGTCGACCGCTTCAAGGCCATCAACGATCGCCACGGTCATGCCGGCGGCGACGCCGTGCTGGTCGAATTCGCGCAACGCCTGAAGCAGGCGGTTCGTGCGAGCGATCTGGTCGCGCGCCTGGCGGGCGACGAGTTCGTCATCCTGCTCGAAGACGTGCACGAATCGTCCGACGCGGTGCGTGTGGCGGAGGCCATCCTCGCCGCCCTCCGTCCGCCACTCCGTCACGGCGACGTCGTCATCGCGATCGGCACGAGCATCGGCATCGCCTTCAACACCGACCCCGAAGAGGACGCCGACGCCTGGCTGCACCGTGCCGATGGCGCCTTGTACGCCGCCAAGGAGGCCGGTCGCGGCGACTATCGCGTGGCCGCGGCCTGAGCCGAACGCTTCGCAGCGACGGCGGACCGGGTCTATGCTCCGCACAACGCGACAATGGAGCGAGCCATGTTCGAAGCCCCGAAGCTGGTCGATGATCTGAACGTCACGCTCGCCCGCTACGCGGTGTTCGGGCATCCGGTCGGGCATTCGAAGTCGCCGCAGATCCATCGCGCCTTCGCGCACCAGCTCGGCATCGCGCTGCGCTACGACGCCATCGACGCAGCGCCCGGCACCCTGGCCACGGCGCTGTCGCGTTTCGCGGCCGAGGGTGGCGTCGGCGCCAACATCACCCTGCCGCTGAAGGGCGAAGCCTTCGCGGCGGCGCGGGCGCACAGTGCGCGGGCGCAGAAGCTCGGCGTGGCGAACACGCTGGCCTGGCGCGGCGACCACTGGTACGCCGACAACACCGACGGCGAGGGCCTGATCCGCGATCTCGGCGAACGCCATCGCATCGACCTGCGCGGTCGCCGCGTGTTGCTGGTCGGTGCCGGTGGCGCGGCCCAGGGCGTGCTGCCGGCCCTGCTCGAAGCCGGGATCGCCAAGGTCACGATCACGAACCGCACGCCCGAGCGCGCCGACCAGCTCTGCGACTGGATCGGCGACCCGGCCCGCGTGCAAACCTGGTATCTCGACGATCTGCGCCGCGCCGGCGATTTCGACGCCGTGTTCAACGCCACCAGCGCCGGCCAGAGCGGGCAGGCGGTAGACCTGCCGTTCTCGATCGCGAATCCGCGCACGCTCGCCTACGACCTCAGCTACGGCAAGGCCGCGAGCGCTTTCCTGGCCTGGGCCAAGACGGCGGATTGCGCCTATGCGCTGGATGGCCTCGGAATGCTCGTCGAGCAGGCGGCGCTGGCGTTCGCGCTCTGGCATGGCCAGCGTCCGGAGACCGAGCCGGTCTATGCGCAGCTGCGCGCCGAGGCGCGCGGATGACGGCGCGACCGTCCATCCTGTTCCACTTCGCCGCGCGTCGCGACTGGGCCGAGGCGCAGTCGGACGACGTTTACCGGGCGCCGTCGCTGGCGAGCGAAGGCTTCATCCATTGCGCCACCCGGACACAGATTCCCGGCGTCATCCAGCGCCATCTGCAAGGGCGCCGCGACCTCGTGCGCCTCACCCTCGACGCCAGTCGCCTGGCGCCCTGGCTGCGCTACGAATGGAGCGAGGCCAGCCGCGACGAATACCCGCACGTCTACGGGCCGATTCCGATGGCAGCGGTGATCGCCGTCGAACTGTTCGACCCGACCGACGCCGAATACGGTGGCTGAGCCGCTGCAGCCCGACGGCCGCGGCGGCTGGTCGTGCCGGGCCGGTTGCGCCGCCTGCTGCATCGCGCCCTCGATCTCGACCCCGATGCCCGGCCACCCGGACGGCAAGCCTGCCGGCGTGCCTTGCGCGAACCTGTTGCCCGACTTGCGTTGCGCCCTGTTCGGCCGGTCCGAACGTCCGAAGGTCTGCAGCAGCCTGCGCCCGCAGCCGGCGATGTGCGGCGACAGCCGAGCCGCGGCACTGGCCATCCTGGCCGAATTGGAGCGGGCGACTGCAGGCTGAGTTCGGGTGAATCCTCGTGGTAAAGTGTGACCACGAAAGTTATAACAGGAGTCCGCCATGGCCATCGAAGCGCTCACCATCCGCGCCATCGGCAATTCCAGCGGCGTCGTGCTGCCCAAGGAGTTGCTGGAACTGTTGAACGTGAAGCGGGGCGACAAGCTGTTCGTCACGCGCACGCCGGATGGCATCGCACTGAAACCCTACGACGAAGACTTCGCCGAGCAGATGGAGCTGGCCCGCGAGATCATGCGCGAAGACCGCAACATCCTGCGCGAACTCGCGAAATGAGTCTGCGTTTCCGCTGGATCGGCGAAGCCGTCGCGCTCGCCATCCACGACGAACAATTGGCCCAGCATGGCGGTGGTGCGGGCATCCGCGACGCCGGCCTGTTGGCCTCGGCGTTGGCGAAACCGCAGCAACTGGCGGCCTACGGCGAACCCGACGCCTTCGACCTCGCCGCCGCCTATGCCTTCGGTGTCGCCCGAAACCATCCGTTCATCGACGGCAACAAACGCACCGCCTGGGTGTTGGCGCGCCTGTTCCTGCGCCTGCACGGCCACAGCTATCGCGGTGGCGACGCGGCGGCGGTGCTGACCATGCTCCAGGTCGCTGCTGGCGAGATCGACCAGGATCGTTTCGCCGCCTGGCTGCGCCGGCATTCGGCCGCGGCTGAACGCTAAGCCCTTGTCCGACTTGCCTTTGCCGGCCTGGTCCGGTATAAAGCGCGCCCCTTTGTGCCGGCGTTCCCGGCGAGCGGGCCGCACGGGGCCGCTCCGCAAGACACTCCTGCCCGACACCGTGCAACTGCGAAGCAGATCGGGGCCGATATCGCCTGGGCTACAGGCGTGATGCCGTAAAGAGGTGTGCAATGGCGAAGGTTTGCCAAGTCACCGGTAAGGGCGTGCTTACCGGAAACAATGTTTCCCACGCGAACAACAAGACCCGTCGTCGCTGGATGCCGAACATCCACGAGCGCCGCTTCTGGGTCGCGTCCGAGAACCGCTGGGTGAAGCTGAAGGTTTCGACCAATGCGCTTCGCACCATCGACAAGAACGGCATCGACGCGGTGCTCGCGGACCTCCGCGCGCGCGGCGAAAAGGTCTGAGGAGAACTGAGCCATGGCAAGCAAGCGCGACAAGATCCGCATGGTCTCGACGGCCGGCACCGGTCACTTCTACACGACCGACAAGAACAAGAAGACCAAGCCGGAAAAGCTCGAAATGAGCAAGTACGACCCGGTCGTGCGCAAGCACGTCCCGTACAAGGAAGCCAAGATCAAGTGACGTAGGAGCGGCTTCCAGCCGCGATCACTTCAACGATCGACAAACCCGCCCTCGTGGCGGGTTTTGTTTTTCAGGCCAGCGCGATCGCCGACGGCGGTCGCGCCGCACGCGGCGCTCCTACGACGTCGCGGGTGCCGCAGCGGTGCGGGGAAACCGGATCACGAAACGCGTGCCCTGCCCCGGTTCGGATTCGCAGGTGATGCTGCCGCGCAGGAGCTGG
>CALMWD010000046.1 GCA_937873105.1 uncultured Rhodanobacteraceae bacterium | reverse complement strand
CAGTCGCGACAGGCGTTGTTCCTCGTCCAGGTGGGTCGGGAGCGCGGACCAGTCGAGCATCACGTCCCCGCCCTGGGCGGCCGCGTACTGTTTGGTCAGCATCGGCCCGCCGCGGGCCAGCGCCTTCCAGGCCACGTGTCGCGGGGAGTCCGCGGCCCGGTGCGCGCGCAAGCCGGCGAAGTCGTCGTCGCCATCGCGCACGCGGCCGCCGGTCCCCGTGCCACCCGCGCCGTCCTCGGGCAGCGGTGGCGGATCGATCTCGGGGGCTGGGTGAACGATGCAGTCGGCCTCGGGCACGAACACGCTCCATGCCCTTATGAGGCCGAGCGGCCAGGTGGTCTCGATGACCGTGCGGCCGAGGGTGAGGCGGCCGCGGCGCGCGGTCGGGCAGGCGAGCAGCACGTTCGATTCCGCAGCCGGCCCGAGTTCGAATGCGCTGTGCTGCCCGCGCGCGCGGAGCCTGAGCGCAGGTCGCCGCGCAGCACGTGGATTGTCGATCAGGAGCCGAAACCCGGCCGCCTCGCCGGCGAACACCGGTTCGCAGCGTCCCGGTCGCAGCGACAGTGCGAGCAGGTTGCGAAACGCATGGACGATGCTGGCGGTCGCCGCGCCGCCGAGCAGGAAGACGAGGCCGTAGCCCAGGCTGAGGTTGTAGTTGATCGATGTCACCAGCATCACCACCAGCGCGCCGACGAAGCCCAGTCCGGCGGCGGTCGGCAGCACGTAGATCCGACGCTGGGTCAGGCGGATCGGCGCCGGCTCGGGCGCACCGACGCGAAACAGCCAGCGATCGGCGCCCCGGCGCAGGGCGGCCGCGAAGGATGCGGCCCGCCGCATCAGCGCACGGCGACCGCCTGCATCAGGCGGACGAGCGTCGCCGGCGGGGCGGGGCGGCCATCGCCGGCCAGATGCAGGCGATGCGCGGCCACGTGCGGGAACAGGGTCTGGATGTCGTCCGGCAGGACGTGGTCGCGACCGTCGAGCAGCGCCCAGGCGCGGGCTGCGGCGAGCAGGCCGAGGCCGGCACGCGGGCTCAGTCCGCTGACGAGCTCGGGGCTGTTGCGCGTGGTGCCGAGCAGGGCCTGGACGTAGTCGACCAGGGGATCGGAGACGTGCACGCGCTGTGCAGCGTGCTGGAGCTCGACGAGCGCGGCGGGGCTGGCGACCGCGGGCTGGCGTTCGAGCAGTTCGCGCCGGTCCTCGCCCATCAGCAGCGCGCGCTCGGCGGCGCGGTCCGGGTAGCCGAGGCGGATGCGCAGCAGGAAGCGGTCGAGCTGGCTCTCGGGCAGCGGAAAGGTGCCGATCTGGTGCGCCGGGTTCTGCGTGGCGATCACGAAGAAAGGTTCGGGCAGCGCGAAGGTCTCGCCGTCGGCGGTGACCTGGCGTTCCTCCATGGCTTCGAGCAGGGCGCTCTGCGTCTTGGGCGTGGCGCGGTTGATTTCGTCGGCCAGGACCAGTTGCGAAAACACCGGGCCAGGCAGGAAGCGGAACTCGCCGCGCTGGCGTTCGTAGATCGAAACCCCGGAAATGTCGGCGGGCAGCAGGTCGCTGGTGAACTGGATGCGCGAGAAAGCGAGACCGAGCAGGCGCGCCAGGGCGTGAGCCAGCGTCGTCTTGCCGACACCGGGCAGATCCTCGATCAGCAGGTGGCCGCCGGCGAGAAGGCAGGCAACTGCCTGACGGATCTCGCGATCCTTGCCAAGGATGATGCGGCCGGCTGCGGCGAGGACCGGGTCGAGCGGACGCGGTCTGGTGGCGAGCGTCGGGAGCGTGACAGCGAACATCAGGTGTTTCCGGAAAATGGTGTTGCAGTCCATTCTAATGCTTGAAGCGGTGCGCTGATTGGGCCGATAATCCAATTTTGCCGTGCCCCTTCCTGGTGCGCCGGTCCGCAGAGAGAGAACAAGTGACGACCACTGCCTTCATCACCCATCGCGACTGCCTGTTGCACGACATGGGTATGCATCATCCGGAGTGCCCGCAGCGCCTCACCGCCGTCAACGATCACCTGATCGCCCAGGGAATCGATGCCTATT
>CALMWD010000045.1 GCA_937873105.1 uncultured Rhodanobacteraceae bacterium | reverse complement strand
GCGTCCTAGGCTTCGGGCGACTTCGAATCGGCGGGAGTGGCGGGATGCGGGAGAGATCGGGGACGCGGTGGCTTGTCGTGGCCTGTGCGATCGTGACGGCGTTGGGTCTGAATGCATCGGCGTATGCCGCGCAGGACTGTCCCGACCTCGCCGGGCATTACCGCGTCGATGGCTTCGGCCCGGTGCTGGGTGATGCGTTGCAGGTGTTGCGCCTGCAGATGGCGGGCTTCACCGACAGCGAAGTGAAGATCACCGGACACGCCGACACCTCGCTGCAGTTCTGGATCAAGAGCGGTCGCAGCAGTCCCATGTCCAGCCGGCCCTCGCGGACCCTGACGCGCGGCGTCGACTACGAATGCCAGGGCGCGTCCATCCTGTTGAAGGGTGCGGCGAGCGCGAGTCGGCAGACCGATCAGGGCTGGCTCGAAGGCGAATCGATCGTTAGCCTGTCGCGCTCCGGCGCCGGCCTCGGGCTCAGCACCGCGTTCCATGGCCGCGAACGCACCACGATCTACCGCTACGATTCGGCGCGCGTCAGCATTCCCAAGCTCGGCACCGCACAGCGCCTGGGCGACGCGATCCGCTGGCCGAACATCAGCGAACCGAAGCCGGTCGAATACGTGCCGGTTCCGGAATCCGAAACGGTGCAGGCGATGCGGCGATTGCTGACGCCGTCCTTGCTCGGTGGCGTCGCCCTCGGTGGACTTCAGGACAGTGGCGATCACGTGCTTGCAAGCCTGAATGCGCCGCGCTCCGAGGAGGTCAGCGCGTTTGAAGACCGTTTGCGTGCCGCAGGCATCACCTACACCGTGAAGCGCGAACCGGTCTGGTCGAACAACGGCTACAGCATGCAGTTCGTGTTCGGTGCCGGCAAAGGCGACGCGACCCCGGCCTGGCATCCCAGCGCATTCCGCGTGCAGCAGGAAATCGAGCGCATGCAGCACCCGATGGTGAGCGTCGGCCAGGTCGACGACGAAGGCGGTGCCTACATCGCGACGCTGGACGTGATCGGCATGGAACCGACGGAGATGATCCTGAAGCGCCTGCGCCTGAACACGACGATGTTCCGCGACATCGAGGTGCTCGACGACACCCCGACGGAACGACGCAACTTGCGGCGCGTACGCCTGTCGCTGCGGATCGACTGAACACGCGGCGTTCGCCGGAGATCGCCGTTCTCGTGATCGAGATCACGCGGCGCACGGTTCGTGTCGCTCAAGGCTGCTATAAGAAGCTTTCCGCGCCGTGCGGAAGCGCCGAATCGTTGTGTCGGCGTCGATTTCCAACCATTGGAGGTGGCCATGGGCTTTTTCGACAAGATTCTCGACACCCTCGGTTTCGGCAGCGCCAAGGCAGCGGCACCGGCGCAGAAGACGTCCGATCTGGAACCGATCTTCGTGGAGCCGCCGAAGCCATCCGCGTCCGCGGCGCCGGCCGATGCGCCGGTGCTGAAGGTCGAGGCCCCGAAAGCGGTCGCGGTCGTGGACGTGGTTGCGCAACTGGAAGCGCGCGCCGCGAAGAATGCGCAGAAGCTGAACTGGCGCACCTCCATCGTCGACCTGCTCAAGTTG
This sequence comes from uncultured Rhodanobacteraceae bacterium, assembly GCA_937873105.1. Lineage (GTDB taxonomy): Bacteria > Pseudomonadota > Gammaproteobacteria > Xanthomonadales > Ahniellaceae > JADKHK01. Next base: position 768 of record CALMWD010000045.1, on the reverse strand, counting down.
CTCGACATCGACAGCAGCCTCGGCGCACGCAAGGAGCTGGCGAAGGAACTGGGCTGCCCCGAAGACCTGATGGGCGACTCGGCGAAGATGAACATGTGGCTGCACAAGACCGTGCTCGCGCGTCTCGCCGAGAACGGCGGCAACGTGCCGGCCGATCTGCTCGATTGACGTCGAAGGGAGAAGAACCGTGAACATCCAGGACATGCTCGCTTCCACCGGCGGCTTCGGCGCCATCGCACGCGAACTCGGCATCAGCGAAGCCCAGGCCGCGCAGGGCGCCCAAGCCTTGCTGCCGGCCATCCTCGGCGGCATGAAGCGCCAGGCCAACGCCCAACCCTCCGGCATGGACGCGCTCGGCGGCCTGCTCGGGCAACTCGGCGGCGGCGGTCTGCTCGACAACCTGCTCGGCGCCGAACCGACGCAGGTCGATCGCGGCAACGACGTGCTCGGCCAGATCTTCGGTTCGAAGGACATCAGCCGCAACGTCGCGCAACGCGCGTCGCAACAGTCCGGATTGAGTCCGGAACTGCTGAAGAAGATGTTGCCGATGCTGGCCATGCTGGTGGCCGGCTTCATGTCCAAGCAGCAGGGCGGTACCGCGGCGCCTTCGGGCGGCGGCCTCGGCGGCTTGCTGGGCGGCTTGCTGGGCGGCGGATCGGCGCCGCAGGCGACGCGCGGCAGCGCGGGCGGTCTTGGCGCGATGCTCGATCTGGACGGCGACGGCAATCCCTTCGACGACATCCTCGGCATGGTCCAGAAGTCGCTGCG
>CALMWD010000044.1 GCA_937873105.1 uncultured Rhodanobacteraceae bacterium | reverse complement strand
CAGGGCAAGCACCGCGAGCGCCGCGGCGAGCGCGAACACGATCGCGAACGCGAGTGCCGGTTGGCTCGCATGCAGGCGCGCGAAGCCGACGCCGGCCAGGGCCAGCGCGGCGGTCGTCGCGAGCGCATCGGCCAGCTGCAGGGCGGCGCTGTTGCGGCCCTGCGCTTCGGTCGGCGACAACTCGAGCAGGCGCACCGACAGTCCCGGGAAGGACAGGCCGATGCCCAGCCCGCAGCCGAGCCAGGCGAGCACGGCCAGACCGTCGCCCCAGGGCCAGCGCGCACAGGCCGCGAGCAGGATCAGTCCGCACGCGACCAGGGCCAGTCCGGCGCGCATCAGCTCGCGTCGCGACCAGCGGGTCAGACGCGCCTGGGCCTGGCTGCCGAGGCTCCAGCACAATGCGCCGGCGCTGACCGCGATGCCGGCCGCGGTCACCGACCAGGCACGGTGCTGCTGCAGCCACAGGGGCAGAAAGGCTTCGGCGGTGAAGAAGGCGGCTGCCAGCAGGCCGCGCAACGCGATCACGCTGGGCAGGCCCGCGCCGGCACGCAAACTGCCGGCCGGCAGCAGGGGCAGGCAGGCCGCGCCGAGGATGGCGACCGTGGCCAGCAAGCCCGCGATCGGCGCCGGCGGCCGGGCCGCGAGCAGGTGCAGCAGCAAGGCCGCGACCGAGGCGCACGACGCCGCCAGCAGGCGCCGGCCCGCATCGGGCGCGACCTCGCCGCGACCGGGCACGTCGCGCAGGGCCGGATCGACCATGGCCCAGGCCAGCGGCAACAGGCCCAGCACGACGAGGAAGACGCTGCGCCAGCCGAAGGCTTCGACCATCAGCCCGGCCAGGGCCGGGCCGACCAGGGCCGGCACCACCCAGGCCGCCGCGAACATCGCGAAAATGCGCGGCCGCATCGGCTCGGGATAGACGCGGCCGACGGCCACGTAGAGCGCGACGCCGATCTGGCCCGAACCGAAACCGAGCAGGGCCCGCCCGACCACGAGCATGACGATGTCCTGCGCGAAGCCGGCCAGGGCCAGGCCGGCGGCGAAGGCGAGCGCACCGCGGGCGAGCGCACCGCGCGGACCCGAGCGGTCGCAGCGCAGGCCGGCGACGACCATGCCGAGCACCGACGTGGCCAGGGTCGCGCCGAAGGCCAGGGCATACATGCCGAGTGCGCCGAGCGCGCCAGCGATCGAAGGCATCGCCGTGGTCACGGCCAGGGCCTCGAAGGCCAGCATCGAGACCAGGGCGATGCAGCCGAGCGTCAGCCCCCGCCACGGTCGTGCGAACAGTCCCGGGTTCGCCACGGACGCGTCCAGAGCGGTCGATGTATCCAAGAGGCTTGCCTCGTCCGATGTCGACGGGCAGCATAAAAGCTCAAGTGGACTTGAGGTCAAGCATGGCCGAACTGCTTCCGATCGGCGTCGTCGCGACACGCAGCGGGGTGGCGATCTCGACCCTGCATTTCTACGAGGCCCAGGGCCTGATCCGGAGCGAGCGCAGTCGCGGCAACCAGCGTCGCTACCGCCGCGACGCGCTGCGGCGGATCGCCTTCATCCGCGCCGCGCAGCGCCTCGGCATCCGCCTCGACCGCATCGCCGCCGCGCTCGCGACCCTGCCGGAATCGCGCACGCCGACGCGCGCCGACTGGACCCGGTTGTCGCGGCTGTGGCGCACCGAGCTCGACGCGCGCATCGCCGCGCTGGTGCGGCTGCGCGACCAGCTCGACCAGTGCATCGGCTGCGGCTGCCTGTCCTTGACCGCCTGCCGGCTCTACAACCCCGGCGACGTGCTCGGCGACGGCGGCAGCGGCGCGCGCCGGCTCGATCCGGACTGAATCCGCCTCAGGTGGCGGGGAACGCCAGCGGAAACACGACCACGACGACCGCGGCCCAGGCCGAGTAGACCGGCAGGTAGCGCATTTGCCACCGCTCCAGCGCGGCCACGGCGAGCCGTCCGCGCAGCAGGCGCAGATAGAGCCAGGCCGATCCGAGCAGGTTGGCGAGCAGGACCAGGTTGAGGCCGAGCGCGGCGACCCGGTTCGGCGTGAGACCGAACTCGGCGACGCGCAGCAGAAGCACCGACAACACCAGCAGGTCGACCAGCAGGGCGCTGGCCACCAGCGGCCACTGCAGCCGCTCGAAGGCACCGACCGGCGCCTCCGGATCGCGGGCCGACAACGCATACAGCACCAGGCCGAGCACCACGAGCAGCAGCACGTCGACGACCACGATCAGGTCGCGGTCGAAGCGCAGGCCCTGCCCGGACGCGATCGTCGCGACGAGGAACGCGAGCAGCAGCAGCGTGAACAAAGGCGTGAACACGCGCGCGAGCAGCGGCGCGACGCGGCCGATGCCGCCTTGCCGGGTTTCGGCCAGCCAGGCCGCGACGATCATCGCGCCGGCGGCGCAGCTCGGCAGCAACCAGCGCGCGAAGAAGTCCCCGAGATCGATGCCGATGGCGTGGAACAGGCCCATCATCAGCGCCGCGAACACCATGCCGCCGAGTGCGATCAGAACGTAGAGGATGAACAGTTCGCCGGACCAGCGCACGAAGTCCATGCGCGCCGCGATGTCCCGCCAACGCCCGCCGGCATGGGCGATTCCGACCGCCCACCACAGCGCGATCGGCAGGTGCAGGGCGGTCAAGGGCACGAAATCGCCGTCGCGGACGAAGGGCGGCAGGTTCGCGACCGCGGCCGCAGCGAGGAAGGCCGGCACCAGCACGACCGCCGAGGTCGCCGGCCCGCCCCGCAGCCACAGGAACAAGCCCGCCAGCACGGGCAGCACGAACAGGCCGAGGTTGCGGGCGTAGAACACGTCCGCGCCCTCCGGGCTCAGGCCGAACCATTGCGGCAGCTGGATCGCCGCGGCCGCGAGCAGCGCGAATGCCAGCGCCGCGAGGGCATCCCGGCCCGGCCAGGCCGGCGCGCCGTGCGCGGCGTCGATGCGCCGCCATTGCCGTTCGGCGAGCTCGCGCAACGCCGGCAGCGCGCGCGGATCCGCCCTCGCCTGCCGCCAGACCGCCACCAAGGTCGCCTCGTCGGCGTCCAGCTCGTCGCGTGACGGCGTCGTCGACATCGCCGCGTTCCTCCATCCCGGGATCCAGGCGTCAGCGTGCACCGGGATCGTGTGCTGGCGATGAAGTCGGACGATGTCGGCGCGTCATTCGAATCCGTCGCGCAGCAGCAGGGTGACGCAGGCCGAGGTCTCGCTGCTGTTGCCGAGTTCGTCGGTCGCGATCGCGGTGATCGCCATGCCGCCCAGGCCAGGACTGCCGGGCAGGTTCGCGGTGAACGTCACCAGGCCGTTCGCGACCGCGGTGGCGGTGCTGATCGTCATCGTGGTCGTGCCCACCGGCATGCCGGCTTCGCCGAAGCCGTTGGCGTCGCAATTCGGCGTGGCGTAGACGCCGATGTCGTAGAGGCCGTTCTCGCTGGTCAGGCGCCCGAACACGGTGATGCCGTGCTCGTTGCCGGTGGCGTACAGGATCTCCGGGCGGTTCTGGTCGTCGTTCGCGCCGGTGGCGCCGACGTCGAGGTTCAGCGGGTTGATGCCGTCCGGCGACAGGTCGATGGCCTGGTAGGCGTTGTCGGAGATGTAGTTCGCGTAGATGCCGACGCGGCGTGCCGTGCTCAGCACGACGACCCCGTCGGTGCCGCTGTGGCGAACCACGTTGCCGCTGATCACGTGTTCGCTGCCGGCGCTGATGCGGATGCCGTTGCCGCCGTTGCCGGCGGGCGCGTCGGCCGCGGAGACGCCGATGCGATTGCTCAGGATGCGCAGCTTCTGCGCGGTGCTGCCCGGCGCGACGAGAATGCCCTGGGCAGTGCTGAAGCCGATGCGGTTGCGATTGAGGTCGTCGGCAAAACCGCCGGCGACCTGGATGCCGACGCCGTTCGCGCGCGCGATCGTGCCGGTCGGATCGAAGCCGATCAGGTTGTTGCGCACGGTACGAGCGGCGGTGCCGCCCTCGAGATGGATGCCGGCGACCGCGGCGCGCGCGATGACGTTGCGTTCGGCGAGGTCGTAGCCGCCGATCACGCTGCCGTCGGCGTCCTCGACGCGGATCGCGACCTCGTCGAAACCGGGTTCGAGCAGGATGATGCCGCTCAGGTTGCCGCCGAAGACATTGCCGCGCACTTCGCCGATGCCGTCGCCGGACACCTTCACGCCATGCAGCGTGAAGCCGTTGAAGGCCAGGCCTTCGACCGACATCGTTTCGCCGACGCCGGTCAGCAGGTGCAGGCCGGAACTCAGGCTGCCGCCGCCAGCCAGTGCCACGCACAAGGTGCCGTTGAACGCCGTGGCATCGCTGTTGCGGCTGCTGCCGGGCTGGGTATAGCCGAGGATCGAAACCGGTTCGGTGAGCGGCGGCAGCGGCGTCTCCGGCGAGATCAGACGCGGGCAGGTGCCGGGGATGTTGAACTCGATCGTCTTGGTGTCCGGGTTGGTGTTGGCATCGTTGATGGCCTGGCGCAACGATCCCGCGCCGCTGTCGTTGGTGTTCGTCACCATCAGCACGGCGGTGTCGTTGACCACGCTTTCGTAGGCACCGATGTCCGGGCGCGTGCCGACGCGACGCGGACCGCCGTCGTGGTCGGACGCCGGCAGGCCGCCTTGCGGCGCATTGGTCCCGGCGTTGATGACCGGTGCGCTCGGCACGACCGGCCGGTAGTTGGCATCGAGTTGCGGATTGACGTTGAGATTGTTCGCCGAGCCCGTGGCGAGCGCGCCGCCGTTTCTGAAGTCGGAGACCGCCCAGACGTTGTGATTGGCCTTGATCGGCAGTCGCAGCACCAGATCGGACACCTGATTGCCAAAGGCGATGTTGTTCGCGAATGCAGGAACCGCATCAGGCAGTTCCGGGCCGGCGTAGAACGTGAAGCCGATCTGGTTGCCTGCCGACGTGTTGTGCATGACCTCGACCGCCATGCCGGTGGCGCTCGGCGTGCCGAGCGCGAGCGTCAGGCCTGCCCCGGTGAAGATGTTCCCGCCGCTCTCCGTGCTGCCGACGAACAGGTTGTTCTCGATGCGCAGGTCGTGATGCCTGATCGCGAGATACAAGCCGCTGCCGTTGCCCTCGAACGCGCAGCGCTGCACCAGCACGCGGCCGGTGACGGTCGTGGACGTCCAGCCGTTGTCGTAGATGGCGATATCGGAGAAACCCGTGAATCGAAGCCGGGACAGGGTGAGATCCTGGCTGGGCTTGCTCAGCTCGAATGCGGTGCCGGCGGCATTCAGGGTCGTGGATGTCGTCGGCGACAGCAGGATCGGACAGCCGCTGGCGTAGCCGCCGCGCAGGCTCAGGTCGCCCTTCACGGTCAGGTCGATCGGCGCCGCGATCTGCAGCGTGCCGGCGCCCAGCTTGATGGTGTCGTCCTCGTTGCTCGCGGCGGCCGCGGTCAGCGCCGAAACGAACTCGTTCGCGGTCGCGACGCAGTAGTCGGCGGCGCGCAGCGGCGCGGCGGCGGCGGCGAACAATGCGGCGAACAAGACCCATCGGTGGAAGCGCGGCATCGGCGTGGTCCTGCGGAAGTGGATGACACCACCTCATACGCAGCGCCGCGCCGAAGCGGGCCAGGGCCGGAAACGAAACGCCCGGCACGAGGCCGGGCGTTCGTTCGCTGCCCGCGAGGAGAGCGAGGGCTCAGATCGAGTAGTACATCTGGAATTCGAGCGGATGCGTCGCGGCGCGGAAGCGGGTGACTTCCTGCATCTTCAGCTCGATGTAGCCGTCGATCATGTCGTCGCTGAAGACGCCGCCGGCCTTCAGGAACTCGCGGTCCTTGTCGAGCGCTTCGAGGGCCTGGTCGAGCGAATGGCAGACGGTCGGGATGTCCTTGGCTTCTTCCGGCGGCAGGTCGTACAGGTCCTTGTCGCTGGGCGCACCCGGATCGATCTTGTTCCGGATGCCGTCGAGGCCGGCCATCATCAGCGCCGCGAAGGCGAGGTAGCCGGAGTTCATCGGGTCCGGGAAACGGATCTCGATGCGGCGCGCCTTCGGGCTCGACACCCACGGAATGCGGCACGAGGCCGAACGGTTGCGCGCCGAGTAGGCGAGCATCACCGGCGCCTCGAAGCCCGGCACCAGGCGCTTGTAGCTGTTCGTGGTCGAGTTCGTGAAGGCGTTGATCGCGCGCGCATGCTTGAAGATGCCGCCGATGTACCACAGCGCGATCTGGCTCAGGCCGCCGTAGCCGTCGCCGGCGAACAGGTTCTGGCCGCCCTTCGCGAGCGACTGGTGCACGTGCATGCCCGAGCCGTTGTCGCCGACCAGCGGCTTCGGCATGAAGGTCGCGGTCTTGCCGTTGCGGTGGGCGACGTTCTTCACGACGTACTTCAGGTTCAGCAGTTCGTCGGCCTTGGCGACCATGGTGTTGAACTTGACGCCGATCTCGCACTGGCCGGCGTTCGCGACTTCGTGGTGGTGCACTTCGACGGTCTGGCCCATCGCTTCCAGCACCTTGCACATCTCGCCGCGGATGTCGTTCAGCGAATCGACCGGAGCGACCGGGAAGTAGCCGCCCTTCACCGCCGGGCGATGGCCGGTGTTGCCGCCCTCGTACTTCTTGTTCGTGCTCCACGCCGCTTCCTCGGACTCGATCTCGAAGCCGGCGGCGTTCATGCCGTTCTGCCAGCGCACGCTGTCGAAGATGAAGAATTCCGGTTCCGGGCCGAAGAAGGCGGTGTCGGCGATGCCGGACGACTTCAGGAAGGCCTCGGCGCGCTTCGCGGTGGTGCGCGGGTCGCGCGCGTAGGCCTGCATCGTGCTCGGTTCCAGCACGTCGCAGATCAGGATCAGGGTGGTGTGTTCGGTGAACGGATCGAGCACGGCGGTGGCCGGGTCCGGCATCAGCACCATGTCGGATTCGTTGATGCCCTTCCAGCCGGCGATCGAGGAGCCGTCGAACATCTTGCCGTCCTCGAAGGTCGAGGCGTCGATGGCATGGGCCGGGAAGGTCACGTGGTGCTGCTTGCCGAGCATGTCGGCAAAGCGCAGGTCGACGAATTCGACCTCGTGGTCCTTGATCATCTTCAGCACGTTTTCGACCGACATGGTGCAGCTCCGTGGGTTTGGGGTGATGCTGCAGCGCAATCCGCGTGCCAAGGCACGGGTCCATGTCGTTCAATGACTTGCGCTCGGACATCGGGCGACGGCACGGGCGCTTGCACGCGCTTCGGGCAAACTGCACCGAGTTGGCGCATCGCGACCGGACAGGACCGATTGCCTGCGGCGGCGCCGCGTTGTTAGCGTCGGGCTTCCCGAACGGAGTCCGCCGCATGAGCACGATCCAGCCCAAGAGCTACACCGAAATCGCCTGGAGCGCGATCAAGGTCTTCGCCGACGACGGCACCATCGACGAGGGCGAACTCAACTTCCTGCTCGGCCTCGCGCTGCGCGACAAGATCGTCGACGAGGATGAAAAACGCGTGCTCCGCTCGATCTTCGACCGCGCCGAATCCTCGAACTCGCTCGCGCCCAAGGTCCGCGATCGCATCGCTTCGGTGCGCGCGCAGCACGGGATTTGAGGCCGCTCTAGAACGCCACGCAGGATGGTTCGCGTTCGACCATCACCGCTTCCTGGGCGAAGGTCTGTTTGTAGGCGCTGCGGATGGCTTCGATGGCGTCGCCATCGCCATCGCCATCGCCATCGCCATCGCCA
>CALMWD010000043.1 GCA_937873105.1 uncultured Rhodanobacteraceae bacterium | reverse complement strand
CTTGCTCATGCTGCTGCCTCCCGAGTGAACCGATGGCCGCATTGTCCGGCCTGCGCCGCAGCGACCAATCCGACTTTGGTCGATAGACGCCGCGATTACGACCAAAGGCGAATAGGCGATGCCCGAGTGCGCGCGCAGCATCCGTCGCGCTCGACGGGAGGGACGCGCACCGCGGCGGCCACGACGACAGGGCCGCAGTGCGGCGTCGACACATCAGGCCAATCTGCAAGGGGAGAACCATGTCGCAACGCATTCCGCAGCATCGGCGCATCGCAGTCGCGATCGCGCTCGCCGTCGCCGGCGTCATGCCGGCCGTCGCTCAGAACGACCGCGAAGCCGCACTCGAGGCGCGTGTCGCCGAACTGGAGAAACTGGTGCAGCAACTGGTCGCGCAGAAGGCTGCGCCAGTGGCTGCACCGGCGGCTGCGGCAGCACCCGCGGCCGCACCGGGCACGCCGCCGCCACCCCCGCCCATCCAGGCGACGACGATCCTGCCCGGTGCGGTCGCCGGCTCGAAGTTCTCGTTCGGCGGCTTCATCCGCGACGACATGATGGTCACGCGCACCGACGGCGGCGAAATCGCCGACGGTTCGGTCGGACGCGATCTCTACCTGCCCGGCGGCATTCCGGTCGGCGGCGCCGACGAAGGCGCGGACGTCGACGCCCACGTGAAGTTCTCGCGCCTGTGGTTCGGCGTCGACAACGTCAGCGACGCTGGCGACAAAGTCTCGGCCAAGGTCGAACTCGACCTGTTCGGCGGTGCGCTCGGCAACGAGGTCGCGACCAACACCTACGGCGTCACCGTGCGCCACGCCTACGTCAGCTGGAACCAGTGGCTGGCCGGACAGACCTGGTCGAACTTCATGGACGCCGCGGCGCTGCCGGACTCGGTCGACTTCATCGGCCCGACCGAAGGCACCGTGTTCGTGCGCCAGCCGCAGATCCGCTACACGAACGGGCCATGGTCGTTCTCGGTCGAGAACCCGGAAACCACGATCACGCCCTTCCACGGCGGCACCCGCATCGTCAGCGACGACAACTCGCTGCCCGACTTCACCGCACGCTACCTGCACAAGGCGACCTGGGGCCATGTCACCGCGGCCATCCTGTTCCGCCAGCTCGCCTATGAAACCACCGGCGCCGGCGCCATCGACGACACCACGACGGCCGCGGCCGTGTCGATCTCGGGCAAGTACCTGATCGGCGCCAACGACGACCTGCGCTTCGCGCTGAACGCCGGCGACGGCATCGGTCGCTACACCGGCCTCGGCGTCGCCGCCGATGCCGAACTCGACGGCAGCGAACTCGAAGCGCTGTCCGGCGTCGCCGGTTTCGTCGCGTATCGACACGCCTTCGATCCGAAGCTGCGCGGCAACCTGTACTACTCGGCCGCGAGTTACGACAACGACATCGCGCGCTCGGGCACGGCGGTCACCGCCGATGTGCATGCGTTTTCGGCCAACCTGATCTATTCGCCGCTGCCCAAGCTCGATGTCGGCGCCGAACTGCGCTTCGCGAACCGCGAACTCGAATCCGGCGCGGACGGCGACCTGCGCCGCCTGCACTTCATCGTCCGCTACAACTTCTGACGGGAGAACCTTCGATGGCAACCACCCTGCCGCAATCCGCCGCTCCCGCCGCCCCGGCCGCGGGCATCGACAAGGCGCACAAGCGCGTCATCTTCGCCTCTTCGCTCGGCACCGTGTTCGAGTGGTACGACTTCTACCTGTACGGCTCGCTCGCCGCGATCATTTCCAAGCAGTTCTTCGCCGGCGTCAACGAAACCACGGGCTTCATCTTCGCCCTGCTCGCCTTCGCGGCCGGCTTCGCGGTGCGTCCTTTCGGCGCGCTCGTGTTCGGCCGGCTCGGCGACCTGGTCGGGCGCAAATACACCTTCCTCGTCACCATCGTGCTGATGGGCATGTCGACCTTCCTGGTCGGCTGCCTGCCGAGCTACGCCAGCATCGGCGTCGCCGCACCGATCGCGCTGATCGTGTTGCGATTGCTGCAAGGCCTCGCGCTCGGCGGCGAATACGGCGGTGCCGCGACCTATGTCGCCGAACACGCGCCGGACGGCAAGCGCGGCCTGTACACGAGCTGGATCCAGACCACGGCCACGCTCGGCCTATTCCTGTCCCTGCTCGTGATCCTGGCCTGCCGGCTCGCGCTCGGCGACCAGTTCGAGGTCTGGGGCTGGCGCATTCCGTTCCTGATCTCGGCCCTGCTGCTCGGCATCTCGGTCTACATCCGCATGCAGCTGCACGAATCGCCGGTGTTCCAGGAAATGAAGGCCTCGGGCAAGAACTCGAAGGCGCCGCTGACGGAATCGTTCGCACGCTGGCCGAACCTGAAGCTGGTGCTGCTGTCGCTGTTCGGCGGCACCGCCGGCCAGGCCGTGGTCTGGTACTGCGGCCAGTTCTATGCCCTGTTTTTCCTGACCCAGACGCTGAAGGTCGATCCGACCACCGCGAACCTGCTGATCGCCGGCGCCCTGATCCTCGGCACGCCGTTCTTCGTGATCTTCGGCGGACTGTCGGACAAGATCGGCCGCAAGAGCATCATCATGGCCGGCTGCCTGCTCGCCGCGCTGACCTACTTCCCGATCTTCAAGGCGCTGACGCATTACGCGAATCCGGCGCGCGAGGAAGCGGCCGCCACCTCGCCGGTCAGCGTCGTTGCCGACGAAGCCGCCTGTTCGTTCCAGTTCGATCCGGTCGGCAAGGCCAAGTTCGTCAGCTCCTGCGACATCGCGAAGTCGGCGCTGACCAAGGCCGGCGTGCCCTACACCAATGTCGCCGGGAGCAGCGGCGCCGTTGCCGAGGTGCGCGTGGGCGAGACCGTGATCGCTTCGTTCGAAGGTGCGGGCATGGACGGCGGCGCCTTCAAGACGCAGTCCGATGCCTTCGCCAAGCAGGTCAACGACGCACTCGCCGCGGCCGGCTATCCGGCCACCGCCGACGCCTCGCGCATCAACAAGCCGATGGTGCTGGTGCTGCTGACGATCCTGGTGCTCTACGTGACCATGGTCTACGGCCCGATCGCGGCCTGGCTGGTGGAACTGTTCCCGACGCGCATCCGTTACACCTCGATGTCCCTGCCTTACCACATCGGCAACGGCTGGTTCGGCGGCTTCCT
>CALMWD010000042.1 GCA_937873105.1 uncultured Rhodanobacteraceae bacterium | reverse complement strand
CGGCAGACCGGTCACCCAGCCGGCTTCGGCGACGCCGGGCACGGCGCGGACCTGGGCAAGGGCGCGGTCGTAGAAGGCGACGCGGCTGGCATCGTCGGGATAGCGGTTCTGCGGCAATTCGACGAAGGCCGAGGTCACGCCCTGGGCGTCGAAGCCGGGCGATTCGTTCGCGACCTTCCAGTAGCTGCGCAGCAACAGGCCCGAGGTCACCAGCAGGGCCGAGGACAGGGCGATCTGCGCGACGACGAGGCCGCTGCGCATGCGCACCGCGGCGGCGCTGCCGGTGTTGCCGCGACCGCCGTCCTTCAACGCCGCTGCCTGGCCGCCGCGGGTCGCCAGCAGCAGCGGCGCCAGCGACACCAGCGGCACCAGCACGACGCCGGCACCCAGCGTCAGCAGTTGCGTGCGCCAGGGCATGACGGTGTCGACGTTGGCCAGCAGCAGCGCGCTGCCGGCGAACTCGCGCAGCACCAGCAGCACGCCATGGGCGACGGCCAGGCCGAGCAGGCCGCCGATCAGGGCCGCGACCGCGGTCTCGACCAGGGTCTGGCGGACCAGGTGCGCGCGCACCGCGCCGATCGCGCTGCGCACCGCGAATTCGCGCGTCCGCGCGATGTTCTGGGCCAGCAGCAGGTTGGCCACGTTGGCGCAGGCGATCAGCAGCACCAGCAGGGTCGCGAGCTGCAGCGTCCACAGGGTCTGGCCGAGATCGCCGACGACGAATTCGCGCAGGTCGCGGGCGACGCCGGTGAAGCCGCTCTGCTCGTAGAAGGCCCTGTACTCGGCCGGCATGCGTTGCATGTTGCGCTTGACGATGGCATCCAGCTCGCTGTTCAGGCCCGCGATCGTCGCGCCCGGCGCCAGGCGGCCGATCGAGGACGAGTATTCGTTGCCGCGCTCGGTATCGGCGCGTTGTTCCGGCGTGATCTGGAACGGGATCAGCAGGTCGGCGTCCTGGGTGGGCACGCGAAAGCCGGGCGGCATCACGCCGATCACGCGCCAGGTTTCGCCGTCCATCTGCAGGTCGCGACCGACCGCGTCGGCGGCACCGCTGAGGCGCGACTGCCACAGGGCATGCGTCAGGATGACGACCTTCGGACCGCCGGGCGCGGCGTCCTCGGCGCTGAAGGCGCGGCCGAGCGCCGGCGGCGTGCGCAAGACGTCGAACAAGGAAGGCGTCGTGCGCAGCGCGCGCACCCGCTCGGCGGCGCCGTCTCCGGTGAGGTTCATGCCGAGCGAATTGAACATCGCCAGCGAGTCCAGCGACTTCGCCTGCTCGACCCGGTCGAAGTAGTCGGGCACCGAGGTGCCGGCCACGTCGAGGTTGTTCTTGGGATAGGTGTTGTGGACGGCGACCAGGCGCTCGCCTTCCGGGAACGGCAAGGCCGCCAGCATCAGCCGCTCGAAGACATGGAACACCGCCGCGTTCGCGCCGATGCCAAGCGCCAGCGTGACGACGATGGCGCCCCACAGGCCGGGGCGGAGGCCGAATTGGCGCAGGGCAAGGCGCAGTTCGCGCAGCAGGGTGTTCATCGGGATTCCTCAGGCGGCTCGGCGCGCCGCGAAGGCGCGGGCGAATTCTTCGGCGCGGCTGCGCGCATCCGGGCGTCGCGGGCTGCCGAGCGCGATCGCCGGAAGTGCATGCACCAGTCCGTCCACGAGATCGCGGACCATCGCGTCGTTGGCGGCGCGATCAGGCCGGTTCGCGGCATTCGTTTCGATCGTCATGGTCGTCGCTCCCGATTCACGCGGCCTGGCCGGCCGAAGCGTTCGAGGCGCTGCGCTTGAACAGGCGCGCGTCCTCTTCCTTGCGCAGGCGGTGCAGGGTTTCCTCGTCGACGACGCGGCCGTCGAACATGAAGATCTTGCGGCTGGCGAACTCGGCGTAGCGCGGGTCGTGGGTGACCATGCAGATGGTCGCCCCGCCCTTGTGCAGTTCGTCGAGCAGTTCCATCACCGCCTCGCCGTTCTTCGAGTCGAGGTTGCCGGTCGGTTCGTCGGCGAGCAGGATCGAGGGCTTGCCGACGAGGGCGCGCGCCACCGCGACGCGCTGCTGCTGGCCGCCCGAGAGCTGGGCCGGATAGTGCTTGAGGCGATGCGCCATGCCGACGCGTTCCAGCGCTTCCTGGACGCGGTCCTTGCGTTCGCCCTTGCCCATGCCGTCGCGGTAGGTCAGCGGCAGTTCGACGTTCTCGAACACGCTGAGGTCGCCGATCAGGTTGAAGGCCTGGAAGATGAAGCCGATCTCGCGGTTGCGGATGCGCGCGCGCTCGTTGGCGTTGATCGATTCGACCGAGGTGCCGTTGAGCGTGTAGGTGCCTTCGGTCGGGGTGTCGAGCAGGCCGAGGATCGAGAGCAGGGTCGACTTGCCGCAGCCCGAGGGCCCGGAGATCGACACGTACTCGCCGCGCGCCAGGTCGAAGTGCACGCCGGCGAGCGCATGCGTCTCCACCTCGTCGGTGAAGAACACCTTCTTGATGTCGCGCATCTGGATCAGGGAGGAAGCGGCTGCATTCATGGCGTGGGCTCGTGTCGTTGTGAATTGGGTTCGGTCTTTCGGACTTCTGCTCTTCCTTCGCCCCGCGGCAGCGGCGAGAAGGTGCCGAGGGCGACTGCGAAGCGAACGACGCAGTCGGTCATGAGGGGCGCTCTTTCATTGCAGTTTCAAGCGGTCGTACTTGTCCCACTGCGCGGTGTCGGACAGCACCACCTGGTCGCCTTCGGCCAGGCCGCGGTTGACTTCGATGACGGTGACCGAGGCGCGGCCGAGGCGCACCGGCACCCGCGTCGCGACGCCCGACTTCGGGTCGATGCGGAACAGCGTGGTGTCGGATTCGGGCTGGCCGTAGGCCGGGCGGCCGACGTAGAGCACGTTCGCCAGGCGCTCGATCTCGATGGTGCCGTCGACCGAGAGGTCCGGGCGGGCGCCGGCCGGCAGTTCGCCGACCAGGTCGACGTCGACCTGCACGGTGCCGTTCAACACGGCCGGATCGATGCGTGCGACCTGGCCTTCGACGATGCCGTTGCGGGTGTCGACGGCGACCTTCTGGCCGACCAGGATGTCCTTGGCCTGGGTCTCGGCGATGCGCAGCTCGGCGATCAGCACGTCCGGGCGGGCGACGCGGGCCAGGTTCGTGCCCGGCGCCACCTGCTGGCCTTCCTCGACCGGCACCTGCTGCAGCACGCCGTCGATGCCGGCCTTGAGCTTCAGCGCTTCGGCCTGGCGTTCGCGCAGGGCAAGCGTGTTGCGCAGCTGGTCGATGCGCGCGCGCCCGGCGGCGAGCTGCGACTGCATCGTGTCCTGGAACTTGGCGATGCGCTCCTGCTCGATGTCGAGACGCACCTTCAGGCGTTCGGCGGTGAGCTGCGAACGGCGGAAGTTGATGTCCGAGATGATGCCCTTCTTGTTGAGGTCGGCCTCGGCTTCGGCCTGCAGGCGCGCGGATTCGTAGTCGGCCTCGATGCCGGCCATGTTCGCGCGCTGGTCCAGCGCCTGCGATTCCAGGTTCATGCGCAGCGCGGCGTGGTCGGCCTCGGCCGCAGTGACCGCCGAACGCGCGGCCAGCAGCTGGTCCATCAGGTCCGGATTCGAGAGTTCCATGATCACGGTGTCGGCGGCGACCGTCGCACCCGGCTTGACCACGAGGCGATCGACCCGCGCCGCGGTCTCGGCCGCGATCCAGCGCACTTCCTTCGGCACCAGGGTGCCCGGCCCGCGCACCTCGCGCTTCATCTCGCCGCGCTTCACCGCGTCGATCCAGACTTGCGACCGGCTCACCTTCGGCGCCGCCGGCTCGATGGCCGACAGTCCGAACGCGATGGCGATCAGGGTGGCGATACCGGCGCCGACATACATCATCTGGCGGCGGCGCTTCTTGGCTTTCAGGTCGGGGCGTGAGATGTCCATGCCCTCTGAAGCGCAATCCGCGTGCCAAGCCCAAGACGCATACAACCCATTGTTTTTATTGGGCTACGTGACGACGTCCAAACCGCCGGATGTTCATCTGTCCGGTTCCGGACAGTGGCTTCGCTCGGGAGTGAACACCGATCGATCGACGCCGCGGTTGACGATTCCTTGCACGCGACCACCGGCAGACGCCACATCCGATGGCATCGCCGCATGGCAACACGCCAGCGAAGGGTTTAGTCTCGCCAGACCGGGGGATTCGAGAGTGCTGCCTTGACCGCTGTCCTGCTCGCTGAAACGTCCACGACGCGCCGACGCGCGATGTCTTCGGTGTTGGCCGGGGCCGGGTTTTCGGTGCAGGCGATGCCGAATTTCTCGGAGACGCTGGCGCTGCTGCAGCGCATGCCGCGCACGTCGAGCGAGATCGTGGCCTGTGCGGTGGGTTGGCCGGACTACGGCGAGCCGATGGCGGACGAGGTGTTCGACCTGCTCAGCCGCGACCAGTACGAACACCTGCCGGTGCTGGTGCTGGCGGATTCGTCCAGCCCCGGCGCGGTCAACTGGATGATGAAGCGCCCGCGTTCGGCGCTGCTGAACTGGGGCGACTACAACGAGGCCGGCGAGGCCCTGCTCAAGCTGATGCGGCCGGCCCAGCCGAGCGCGGTGTCGCTGGATGCGACCGCGCACGCGAACATGCGCGTGCTGCTGGTCGACGACTCGGCCACGGTGCGCCTCGCCTTCCAGAAGCTGCTGGCCAAGCAGGGCTACCAGGTCGAGATCGCGTCCAGCGTCGCCGAGGGCAAGGCCAAGTACGCGGCGCAACCCTCGGACATCGTCGTCACCGACTACTTCATGCCGGGCGAGAACGGCACCGAACTGATCCGCGCGCTGAAGTCCGACCCGGCCAGCGCCGGCGCCATCTGCGCGGTCATCACCGGCACCTATTCCGACCAGGTCATCAACGACTCGCTCGCCTCCGGCGCGATCGAGTGCATGTTCAAGAGCGAGGCCAAGGAACTGTTCCTGGCGCGCCTGCATTCGCTGGCGCGCATGGTCGGCGACCGCAAGATGGTCGATGCCGAACGCCGCCGCCTGCAGGGCATCCTGTCCTCGGTCGGCGACGGCGTCTACGGCGTCGACCGCGCCGGCCTCATCCAGTTCGTGAACCCCGCGGCGGTCGACCTGCTCGGCTACGCCGACGCCACCGACCTGGTCGGACAGTCCGCCTACGAGAAATTCCACCACGCCTTCGACAACGGAGCCCCGATGCCGCGCTCGGCCTGCTTCCTGAGCCAGTGCTACGCCCAGGGCTCGCAGGTGCCGAACTGGCAGACCGTCTTCATCGGCCAGTCGCGGCGGCAAATCCCGGTCGAATGCACGGTGTTCCCGATGACCGTGGACGGCGTGCGCGAAGGCTCGGTCGTGGCCTTCCGCGACGTTTCGCAGCGCCGCGTGCTGGAAGAGGAACTGCGCTGGCAGGCCAGCCACGACTCGCTGACCAAGCTGCACAACCGCGCCTTTTTCGAGAGTCAGCTGGAACAGGAAGTGTCGCGGCTCAAGCGTTCGGAACAGCATTCGCTGCTGCTGTTCATCGACGTCGACCGCTTCAAGTACATCAACGACACCGCCGGACACAGCGCCGGCGACCAGCTCCTGATCGAGGTCAGCGCGCGCCTGAAGTCGCGCCTGCGCCAGTCCGACCACCTGGCGCGCATGGGCGGCGACGAATACGCCATCATCCTGCGCAACGTCACCAGCATGGACATCGACGCGGTCTCGGACGAATTCCGCCGCGCCCTGACCACGCACCCCTTCGTCTACGCCGGCAAGAGTTACCGCATCACCGCGTCGATCGGCGTCGCCCGGATGGACAAGCACACCGAGTCCGCGGCCGAGGCCATGGCCAATGCCGACATCGCCTGCCACCTGGCCAAGAACGGCGGGCGCAACCAGACCCACGTGTTTTCGCAGGACTCCGACCAGCGCGCGGCCATGGACCAGGAACTGGGCTGGTCGACGCGCCTGGAGGAAGCGCTGCGCAGCGACGGCTTCGTGCTGAGCTACCAGCCGATCGTGCCGCTGGCCGACTTCGGCGAGACGCCGTCGAACGGCGGCGGCAAGCTCGAACCGTATTTCGAGGTGCTGCTGCGCCTGCGCGACCAGCAGGGCCGGCTGCTCGCGCCCGACGCCTTCCTGCCGACCGCCGAGCGCTTCGGCATGATGCTCGACATCGACCGCTGGGTCATCCACAACGCCTTGCGCGCCCTGCGCGAGACCGCGCGCCAGGGCCGGCGCGTGCGGCTGTCGCTGAACCTGTCGGCGCAGTCGCTGATCAATCCGTCCACCGCCAGCTTCGTCACCGACAAGCTGGTCGAATTCGACGTCGAGGCCAAGCAGCTGGTGTTCGAAATCACCGAATCGCGCGCGGTCAGCAACCTCGAATCGGCGCGCGCCCTGATCGGCCACCTGCGTGCGCTCGGCTGCCAGTTCGCGCTCGACGACTTCGGCGTCGGCTTCTCGACCTTCTCGCATCTCAAGCACCTCGACGTCGACTACCTCAAGATCGACGGCTCCTTCATCCAGGGCCTGATCGACGACAAGATCGACCAGGCCGTGGTCAAGGCGATCACCGGCATCGCGCATTCGGTCGGCAAGCTCACGGTCGCCGAATTCGTCGACCGGCCGCAGATCCTGCCGCTGCTGCGCGACTGCGCGGTCGACTACATCCAGGGCTATTTCATCGGCGAACCGCAGGTCGGGCTCGACCGCGCCCTGCCCTTCGCCCAGGCGGCGGGCCAGGACGCCGAACCGATCCGCGCCACCGGCTGAGGCGGGCATGGCGGACGGACCCGCGAGCTTCCTGTTCCACGACTACGAGAGCTTCGGCGCGCGCCCGCGCGTCGACCGGCCGGCGCAATTCGCGGCCATCCGCACCGACGCCGACCTGAACGAGATCGACGAACCGATCGCGTTCTACTGCCGGCCCACGCGCGACGTGCTGCCCGAACCCGAAGCCTGCCTGATCACCGGCATCACCCCGCAGCAGGCGCTGCGCGAAGGCGTGCCGGAACCCGAGTTCTTCGCGCGCGTGCATGAAGCGATGTCGGTGCCGGGCACCTGCGGCGTCGGCTACAACTCGATCCGCTTCGACGACGAACTGACCCGCCACGGCCTGTGGCGCAACTTCTTCCCGCCCTACGACCGCGAATGGCGCAACGGCAACTCGCGCTGGGACCTGATCGACCCGATCCGCGCCGCCTACGCACTGCGCCCGCAGGGCCTGGACTGGCCGACACGCGAGGACGGCGCGCCCTCGTTCCGGCTCGAACACCTGACCGCCGCAAACGGCATCGCCCACGCCGGCGCCCACGATGCGCTCGTCGACGTGCGTGCCACGCTCGCGCTCGCGCGCAAGCTGCGCGGCGCGCAACCCAAGCTCTGGCAGTTCCTGCTCACGCACCGCGACAAGCGCTCGGCGGCGCGCCTGCTCGATCTCGCCAGGCCGGGCATGGTGCTGCACACCTCCACGCGGTTCCCGGCCGAACGCGGCTGCACCACGCTGGTGACGCCGCTGGCCGCACATCCGTCGAGCCCGCAGGGCATCGTCGTGTTCGACCTGATGGCCGACCCGGCGCCGCTGCTCGACCTCGACGTCGACGACCTGCGCGACCGCATCTTCGTGGCCCGCGCCGACCTGCCCGAAGGCGTCGAACGCGTGCCGCTGAAGACCGTGCACCTGAATCGTTGCCCGGTGCTGGCGCCGGCCAGCACCCTGGCCGGGGTCGACCTGGACCGCATCCGCCTCGACCCCGGGCGCTGCGAACGCCATCTGGAACGCCTGGCCGAATACCGCGGCCTGCTCTCGGCCAAGCTCGCCCTGGTCTTCGCGAACGAGCGCGACTTCGCCGGCGCCGATCCCGAGGCCGATCTCTACGGCGGCCTGCCGCCCGAGTCCGACCTCGCCCTGCTGCCGAAGATCCGTCGCGCCGGCAGCGAGGAACTCGCCGCCTTCGCGACCCGGCTGCGCGATCCGCGGTATCGCGAACTGCTGTTCCGCTACCGCGCGCGCCACCATCCGGACAGCCTCGACGCCGGCGAACGACAGCGCTTCTTCGACGGCGTTCGCGCGCGCCTGATCGACGGCCGCGACGACGCCACCGCCACGATCGACGCCAAGCGCCTGCGCATCGCCGAACTGCGCGAACAGCACGCGGGCGACGGCGCGAAGCAGGCCCTGCTCGACCAGGTCGAGGCCTGGATCGACGCCGTCGCCGACGAAGTGCG
>CALMWD010000041.1 GCA_937873105.1 uncultured Rhodanobacteraceae bacterium | reverse complement strand
ATGAACGCGGCGCGCGTCGAGACCCTCGGCATCGGCGTCGACTCGGTCCTGCACCTGCCCGACGGCCGCGTCGAACGACCCGCGTTCGAGCGCGACTACGCGGTCCGCGATGGCGTGCTGGTCGCGCTCGACCTGCCGTTGCTGGTCATCCACGGCGGCGCCGGCATCGAGCCCGGCGACATGAGCAAGGACGAGGAAGCCGCCGCGCGCGCGGTCCTGGAAGCGGCCTTGAAGGCCGGCCATGCGAAGCTGCAGGGCGGCGCGTCCTCGGTCGAGGCCGTGACCGCGGCGATCACCGTGCTGGAAGACGCGCCGATGTTCAACGCCGGTCGCGGCGCGGTGTTCACCCACGACGGCCGCAACGAACTCGACACCTCGATCATGGACGGCGCCACCGGCAGGGCCGGCGCCGCCGCCGGCCTGCATCGGGTGAAGCATCCGATCGTGCTGGCGCGCGCGATCATGGATCGCTCCAAGCACGTGATGATGGTCGGCGACGGCGCCGAAGCGTTCGCGCAGGAACAGGGGATCGAGCTCGTCGATCCGTCGTACTTCCGCACCGAGAAGCGCTGGAAGGCCTTGCAGAAGGCGCGGGACGAGGAGAAGAACGCGCAGGCCGCGAATACGCCCCCGGCCCTGCCGGGCAAGGCCTATTTCGGCACGGTCGGCGCGCTGGCGCTGGATGCCCAGGGCCGGCTCGCGGCCGGCACCTCGACCGGCGGCATGACCAACAAGCGCTACGGCCGCGTCGGCGATTCGCCGATCATCGGCGCCGGCACCTGGGCCGACGCACGTTGCGCGGTCTCGGGCACCGGCTGGGGCGAGTACTACATCCGCGCCGCGGCCGCGCACGAGATCTGCGCGCGCCTGCGCCTGTCCGGACAGCCCCTGGCCCGGGCCGCGGACGAGGTCATCAACGTCGACATTCCCAAGGCCGGCGGCGACGGCGGCGCGATCGCGCTCGGCGCCGACGGCTCGGTCGCCTTCCCGTTCAACACGCCGGGCATGGCACGCGGCTGGATCGGCGCCGACGGCGTGCCGCACGTCGCCCTGTACAGGGCCGACCCGCTGGAATTGCCGCGCTAACCGCGCCCGTACACCTGGTCGCCCTCGACGCCGGGCTGGGCCGAGTAGCGTTTGTAGGTCCACTGGTATTGCGTCGGCGCGCGGCGGACGCAGGCTTCGATGCCGCGGTGCAGGGCGGCGACCGCGCGTTCGCGGTCGGCGCTGGCGATGTCGGGCTCGGCGGGCAGGAAGTGCAGGTCGAAGCCGCCGCCGCGCGGCAGGCGTTCGGCGAAGCCGAACACGACCGTCGCGTCGGTCTTCTCGGCCAGGCGCGAAAGCAGGGTCATGCTCTTGCAGGGCAGGCCGAAGAACGGCGCGAATTCGCCCTCGCCGCCTTTCGCGCGCTGGTCGGGAAGAATCCCGAGCGCCATGCCCTGCTTCAGGCAGCGCAGCAGTTCGCGCACGCCGGCGGCGTCGGCGCGCACCTGGGTGGCGCCGAGCTTGCCGCGGGCGTCGCGCAGCAGCGCTTCCCATTCGGCGTGTTGCGGCACCCGGTACAGGATGGCCAGCGGCCCCTGCGCGCACAGCCACAGGTTCAGCAGCTCCCAGCAACCGAGATGCGGTGCCGCGACGATGACGCCGCGCCCCTGCGCCTTCGCGGCATCGAGGTGTTCGCGGCCGTGCACGTCCCGGATCAGTGCCAGCGCGCGCTGCGGATCGGCGCCCCAGACCTTGGCCAGTTCGGTCAGGTTCTTGCCGGTCTCGACCAGCACGCCGCGCACGAAGGCGTCGCGGTCGGTCACGCCGAGCGCCGAGCCGACGAGCTCGTGGTTGCGCCGCGCGACCCGCCATTCGCGTGTCCGCAGCAGGCCGGCGAGCCGTCCGACCGCGGCGCCGAGCGCGTGCAGCCAGGACAGCGGCAGCCGCGATGCCAGGCGCATCAGCGCGGCGGCGGCGCGCACCTTCAGTGGTGCGGCACGGAGTTCGGACACGACGATCGACACAGGCATTCACGGCTCATCCTGCGATCATCCCCGATCGGAACCCGGAACGGAAAGCGGACCCGTGATTGCATTGATCCAGCGCGTGCGTGAAGCGCGCGTCGAAGTCGAAGGAAAGATCGTTGGCGAGATCGGCCGCGGCCTGCTCGCGCTCGTGGCGGTCGAGCCGGATGACGGCGAGGCCCAGGTCGAACGCACGCTGATGCGCCTGCTCGGCTACCGCGTGTTCGAGGACGACGAGGGCCGGATGAACCGCTCGCTGCACGACATCGCCGGCGGCCTGCTGCTGGTCTCGCAGTTTACGCTCGCCGCCGACACCCGGAAGGGCATGCGGCCGAGCTTCACCTCGGCCGCCCCGCCGGAAGCCGGCCTGCGCTGGTTCAACCGCCTGGTCGAACGTGCCCGCGCCGCGCATACCGTGGTCGAGACCGGCCGTTTCGGCGCGAACATGCAGGTGCATCTGGTCAACGACGGCCCGGTGACCTTCTGGCTGCAGACGCGCTGAGTGCCGACCGATGTCCGGATCGGGCACGCAAGCCCGTATGGACAGGGTCTTCACCGAGTTGCGATCGCCATGCGCCGAATGTTGTCCCTGTTCCTGCTCGCTCCGCTGTCCCCGTTGTCCGCGGCCATCATCGACGTCACCAGCACCTCAGGCGCCGGATCGATTCAGGACGCGATCACCCAAGTCAATGCCTTGGGTGGCGGGCCGCACACGATCCGCTACGCCGCCTCATTTCCATCGCAAACAGCGGTTCTGCTCAGCGCTGCCTTGCCGCAGATCACCGCCAGCGACGTGACCATCGACGGCAATGGCCGTGAACCGGTCATCGATGGTGGCGGCAACTTCCGTATCTTTCAGATCGGTCCGAACACCACGAAGCTGACGCTGCAAAGACTGACGTTGCGCAATGGCAAGGCCAGCAATGGCAACGGTGGCTGCGTCGACAGCACGAATGTGCGCACCGTCGCCGCACGACTGGTCGTCGCCGCAACCCGTTTCGAAAACTGCAAGGTCACCGGCACGTCCCTGATCTACGGCGGTGCCATCTACTGGAACGCCACCGGCACCCCAGTGTCGATCAGCGACTCGGTGTTCATCGGCAACATCGCAGAGGCCACCGGCAGCAACGGACAAACCGGGGGCGGCGCCATCTACAGCAATGGTGTAGTGTCGGTGTTGAACTCGCGGTTCGAAAGCAACCTGGCGTTGTCAAATTTGGGCGGTGGTTTCGGTGGCGCCATGTTCCTGGGTGGCGCCAATGCCAGTCATGCGATTCGCGACAGCAACTTCATCTTCAATGGCGCATCGCCTGCCAGCCCGATCGCGGGACTCGGCGGAGCCATTTACGGCGGTTGCGACAATTGCAGCGTGCAAGTGCAACGCAGCTATTTCCGCGGCAACAGCGCGAATCATGGCGGCGCGGTCTATGTCCGCAAACCCAGTGCCGGCGACATCGACACCTACCTCACCCTGACCAATGTCACCCTGTACAACAACAGCGTCGTCCAGCGCGGCGGGGCCGTCTACCTGGATCGCACCGGGTTCACCGCCAGCAACAACACGTTTTACAACGGCGATGCGACCGACGGCGCGCACATCTATTTCGGCAACAATGTCAACGTGGACTTCTTCCGTGGCAATTTGCTCGCACCCGCCGCATTCGGCAGCGCCTGCGCCGGCACGCCGACTTCGTTGCCGTCCATCAACGGCGGCAATCTGCATTTCGACAGCGGCTGCGCGAGCGTTGCGGGAACGTCCATTCCGAATGCGCCGCTCGGCACCATCACGGCGAACCAACCGGCGACCGGTGTGGGCGTGCTGCATTTCAGCGGCAGCGCCGTGATCGACAGCCTCGACCAGTCCCTATGCGAGCCGCGCGACGCCCGCTTCCAGCAACGCCCGATCGACGGCGACGGCAATGGCGATGCGCGCTGCGACGTCGGCGCCTACGAGTTCGCGCCGCTGCTGTTCAAGGACTCGTTCGAATAGCGCCGGGGCTCAACTTCGCGGCCGCCGCGCGCTATGGTCGCGGCATGACGCTCGATGCCTTGAACCAGTCGCCGCCAGCGGCGTTCGTCGCCGCCCTCGGCGGCATGTTCGAACACTCGCCCTGGGTCGCCGAGCGCGTCGCGGCGCAGCGGCCATTCGCCTCGGTCGAGGCCCTGCATGCGGCGATGTGCGCGGCCGTCGCGGCGGCGGGCGAGCCGCTGCAGATGGCCCTGATCCGGGCCCATCCGCAGCTCGCCGGCAAGGCCGCGATTCGCGGCGAACTGACCGCGGCCTCGACGAACGAACAGCGTGGCGCCGGGCTCGACCAGTGCTCGCCGGAGGAGTTCGCCGAGATCACGCGCCTGAACTCGGACTACGAGGCGCGCTTCGGCTTCCCCTTCATCCTCGCGGTGAAGGGCCATACCCGCGCCAGCATCATCGCCAACATGCGCACACGGCTCGGTCACGCGCGCGAGGCTGAAATCGCCGAGGCGCTGAAGCAGATCGAACGCATCGCGCGCTTCCGGCTGGACGCGTTGCTTCTCTGACGCGCGTCGGATCCGCTGCGCTTGATCCGACCTGCGTTCGGTCTACCATCCCGTTTCCGCATCGACAGAACCCCATCGCCATGGCCTTGCCGCAACTCGATCCCAGCGCTCCCGATTTCACCCGCCGTTACGTCAACCTGGCCGATGCCCGCCTCGGCGCGAAGGCCCTGGCCTGCAGCGACGACTTCTTCGCCGAAAGCGCGCGCATGCTGAATCCGGAGCCGGCAGTCTTCGTGCCCGGCAAGTACGACCAGAACGGCAAGTGGATGGACGGCTGGGAAAGCCGGCGCAAGCGCGGCCCCGGGCACGACTGGTGCGTGGTACGCCTCGCGCGTCCGGGCGCCATCCTCGGCGTGGACTTCGACACCAGCCACTTCACCGGCAACTACCCGCCGGCCATCGGCCTCGAAGGCTGCGACCTGGCGAGCGGCGACCCGGACGCGGCGACCGCGTGGTTCCCGCTGGTCGCATCGATGAACCTCGGCGGCAATGCCCATCACTACGTCACGCTCGACGGCGCCCGCCGCGTCTCGCACCTGCGCGTGAACCTGTATCCGGACGGCGGCCTGGCACGCCTGCGCGTGCATGGCGTGCCCGATCCGGGGCTCGCGCAACCGGAGGCGGATGGCCTGATCGATCTCGTCGCCGCGTTGAACGGCGGCACCGTGGTCGCGGCCAACAACCAGCACTTCGGCCTGGCCTCGACCCTGCTGCTGCCCGGCCGCGGCGTGAACATGGGCGACGGCTGGGAAACCCGCCGCCGCCGCGAACCCGGCAACGACTGGTGCATCCTCGCGCTCGGCCAGCGCGGCCGGATCGAAGCGATCGAAGTCGACACCGCGCACTTCAAGGGCAACTATCCGGACCGCTGCTCGATCCAGGCCACGAACGCGGCCGGCGGCACCGCCGAATCGATGGTCACGCAGTCGATGTTCTGGCCGATCCTGCTGCCCGAGCAGAAGCTGCAGATGGACCATCAGCACCACTTCCGCGACGAGGTCGTGCTGCGCGAACCGGTCACGCACGTGCGCTTCAACATCTTCCCGGACGGCGGCGTGTCGCGCCTGCGTCTGCGCGGCCGCATCGCCTGAGGCACCCGCCATGCATCCGATTCGCTCGATCCTCGCGGCTTCGGTCGCCCTGTTCTTCGGCGCCGCGGCGGCCGCCTCCGACTGGACGCTGGTGCATGCCGGGCGCCTGCTCGACCAGCCCGGCCAGCCCGCGCGCGGCGCATCGACGCTGGTGATCCACGATGGCCGCGTGGTCTCGGTGCAGGACGGATTCGTCGGCGCCGACGCCCTGGCCGCGGTGCCCGACGACGCCCGCGTGATCGACCAGCGCCAGCGCTTCGTGCTGCCCGGCCTGATCGACGCGCACGTGCACCTGACCTCCGACCTCGGCGGCCAGGAAGCGCTGGTCTCGGAGTTCACGAACGACATCGCCGACCACGCCTACGAGGCCGCACTGAACGCGCGCAAGACCCTCGCCGCCGGCTTCACCACGGTGCGCAATCTCGGCGACAGCGACTACATCACGCTGTCGCTGCGCGACGCGATCGCCGCCGGCAAGCTGCCCGGGCCGCGCATCCTCGATGCCGGGCGCACGATCTCGGCCACCGCCGGGCACGCCGACCCGGGCCTGGGCCTGAACGAGTCGGTGCGCGAACTGGCGATGCGCGGCCGGGTCATGTGCGACGGCGTCGAATCCTGCCGGCGCGCGGTGCGCGAACAGGTCGCGCGCGGCGTCGACGTCATCAAGATCACGACCACCGGCGGCGTGAACAGCCGCATCGGCGCCGGACTCGGCGTGCAACTGTTCGACGACGAGGTGAAGACCCTGGTCGACACCGCGACGATGTACGGCAAGAAGGTCGCGGTGCATGCGCATGGCAACGACGGCATCCTGGTCGCACTGAAACACGGCGCCGCCTCGGTCGAGCACGGCACCCTGATGGACCGCGACAGCATCGCGCTGTTCAAGCAGCACGGCGCCTACTACGTGCCGACCTTGTCCACGGTCAACGGCTACAAGGCGCGCCTCGCGGCGAACCCCGCGGCCTACACCGGCGAAGTGCTGAAGAAGATCCGCTGGCGCATCGACATCACCGGCAAGTCGCTGCGCGCGGCGCACGCGGCCGGCGTGAAGATCGCCTTCGGCACCGATGCCGGCGTCAGCAAGCACGGACGCAATGCCGACGAGTTCGAACTGATGGTCGAGCACGGCATGTCGCCGGCCGAAGCCATCCACGCCGCCACCGTGAACGCCGCCGACCTGCTCGGGCTCGCGAACGAGATCGGTCGCCTCGCGCCCGGCTTCGCCGCCGACCTGATCGCGGTCGACGGCGATCCGCTCGCCGACGTGACGACGCTGCAGCAGGTGCGCTTCGTGATGAAGGGCGGCGACGTCTTCGTGCCATGAACGGAGCCGCGCTCGATGCCGCCTCGATCCTGACCGTCGAGAGGCTGACACCGCCGGCCTTCTCGCCCTTCGGCGACGTGATCGCGTTCGGCGCCGCGAGCAAGGTGTTCCCGATCAACCACGGCACGACGATGCGCCACCACGGGCTGGCTCGCGTCGAGGTCGGCGCCGGCCATGGACTGATCAGCCTCGCCCGCGCCGAACCGCGCACGCTGCCGTTCGCGGTGACGATGCTGGAACGCCATCCGCTGGGTTCGCAGGCCTTCATCCCGCTCTCGAAGACGTCGTACCTGATCGTCGTCGCCGAATCTCCGGAACACCCGCCGCGCTGCTTCCTCGCCACCCACGGCGAAGGCGTCAACTACCACGCCGGCACCTGGCACCACCCGCTGATCGCCCTCGATCAGGTCAGCGACTTCCTCATCGTCGACCGCGGCGGCGACGGCCCCAACTGCGACGAAGCGAACCTGCCACGCACGTGGTGGATCGAATCGGCCACGATCTCGTCCTGAGGGCGCACAACCTCAAGGACTGAAGATCGTCTGCAGGGTCGCGAGGATGTTGGCGAGTGTGGACGACGATGCGCGACCGGACTTGCGTACCAACCGGGTCTTGTCGACGGCACGGATCTGATCGAGCAGCACCAGACCTTTCTGCCCGTCGTGCGTGATCGGGATGCGGAATGGCGCGGGCTGGCCCTTGCTGGTCATTGGCGCGACCAGCACGGTGCGCAGGTGATCCAGCATCTCCGGCGGCGACACGACGACGCAGGGACGCGACTTGCGGATTTCGCTGCCCTGGGTCGGATCGAGATTCACGACCCAGATGTCGCCACGTGCTACCACGTGTGCTCCGCGTCGTCGGCGTTGCCGAACTCGCCCATCACCAGGGTGTCGTCGCCCGCTTCGGCAACACGACGCGACGCTTCCGCCCAGCCCGCCCGCGACGCCGGGCGACGCAACACGATGGCGCCGCCTTCGACGCTGATCTCGGCTTCGTCGGTCAAACCCGCCTGCGCCAGCATCGGCTTCGGAATGACGACGCCGCGCGAGTTGCCGATCTGCCGGATATTGGCCTTGAGTGCTTTCATGGCAACAATGTTATTACGGCGACACGGCACTGCGCCAGCGCCACGCTCAACTCACTTCGATCGACCGGCAAACCACCGCCCGATCGCCGCGCGTTCGGCTTCGGTCATCTGGGTCATGTTGCCGGGCGGCATGATCCGGAGTTCGACCACCTGCTTGTGGATCAGGGCGGCCTGCAGGTCGATGCGTTCGGGCGTGTCGAGCATGGTGCCCTTGGGGGCGCTGGCCATCAGGGTCGGTTGCGCGGCGTGGCAGGCGACGCAGTGCTTCTCGATGAGGGGACGGATCGCGGCGGTGTCCGGGCGTTCGCCATAGGCGTCGGACAGGACGATGGTGGGCGAAGCGCTGCCGTCCGGCATCGTTGCGCCATTCGCGGGCGACACGGCGGATACGGCTGCTGCAGCGGGTTCCGCGCGCATCGCCGGCGACAGCCAGAACAGCAGGCCGACCAGCAGCAAGGCACCGCCGACCAGCAAGGACCAGGCGCGTGCGCCGCCGTGCCAGAGCACGAAGAACTGGCGGATCATCGCCGCCGCCGCCATCGCGACGAACAGCACCAGCCCGTTGTGTTCGTGGGCATAGGCGGTGCCGTAATGCGTGCTCAGCATTGCGAACACCACCGGCAGCGTGAAATAGGTGTTGTGCACCGAACGCTGCTTGCCGCGCTGACCGTCGAGCGGATTCGGCGACTCGCCCTTCGCGAGGGCCGCGACCATGCGCTTCTGCCCGGGAATGATCACGAAGAACACGTTCGCCGACATGATCGTCGCCAGCGCCGCGCCGACCAGCAGGAAGGCGGCACGCCCCGAGAACACGCCGGTCGCGACGTAGCACAGGGCCAGCGTCATCACGGCGACGAGCAGGCCGAGCAGGCCGTCGCGGAAACCGACGAGCTTGCACAGCCCGTCGTAGACGATCCAGGTCAGCACGAGGAAGGCGACGGCGGCACCGACCGCCTGGGTCGGCGACAGGTCGGCGACGTTGCGGTCGATCAGGTAGAGGTCCGGCGACAGCAGGTAGGTCAGGGCCAGCAGGGCGAAGCCGGACAGCCAGGTGGTGTAGGACTTCCACTTCGACCAATGCAGTTCGGCCGGCAGTTCCGCCGGCGCCGGCAGAAACTTCTGCTTCAGGTAGAAGCCGCCGCCATGCACCGACCAGGACTCGCCGAACAGGCCCTGCGCGCCCTGTTTCGGCGGCTTCAGGCCGCGGTCGAGGGCGACGAAGTAGAAGGACTCGCCGATCCAGGCGATGGCGGCCACGACGTGCAGCCAGCGCAGCAGGAAGGCCGCGGCCTCGGTCCAGAATGCGAGCACGACGACCTCAGCTGCCGCGGTAGGTGCTGTAGCCGTAGGGCGAGGCCAGCAGCGGCACGTGGTAGTGCGCCTTGGCATCGCTGATGCCGAAGCGGATCGTGACCACGTCGACGAAGCGCGGCTCCGGCATCTTCACGCCGAGGCGGGCGAAGTAGTCGCCGATCGCGAAATCGAGCTCGTAGACGCCGGGCTTGATCGCCATGCCGTCGAGCAGGGGCTGGTCGCAACGGCCGTCGGCATTCGTGGTCTGGCCGCTGATGAAATGGCGTTCGTAGCCGTTCATGCGGTACAGCGCGACCGCGATGCCGGCGCCGGGCTTGCCGTGCGCGGTGTCGAGGACGTGGGTAGTGAGCTTGCCCATGGCTTCAGGCCTTCATGCAATAAGCCGCGAGTGTATCGAGATCGGCACGGCGTTCCGAAACCGTGGTGAACGCCGCCTCGATGCTGTTGCGGGCGAGCTGGACGAGCTGGTCGCGGTCGAGCCCGAGCGCCGCCGCGGTCTCGAGGTAGTTCTGGTTGAGGTAGCCGCCGAAATAGGCAGGGTCGTCGGAGTTGATGGTCACGCGCACGCCGCGTTCGAGCATGCGCTTCAGGTTGTGGTCGGCGAGGCGCTTGAACACGCAGAGCTTGAGGTTCGACAGCGGGCAGACGGTCAGCGCCATGCCGGTCGCGATCAGGCGCTGCATCAGGCGCTCGTCCTCGATCGAACGCACGCCGTGGTCGATGCGTTCGACCCGCAGCACGTCGAGCGCGCTCCAGACGTATTCGGGCGGACCTTCCTCGCCGGCGTGCGCGACCACGTGCAGGCCGAGCTCGCGCGCCATCGCGAACACGCGCGCGAACTTCTCGGGCGGATGCCCGACCTCGCTGGAATCGAGGCCGACGCCGATGATGTCCTGCAGATGGGGCTTGGCCGCTTCCAGCGTCGCGATCGCGTCGTCTTCGCTCAGATGGCGCAGGAAACACAGGATCAGGCGGGCGCGGATGCCGAGCTGCGCCTGGGCCGCGTCGCAGGCGCGCTTCAGCCCGCGGATGACCACGCCGATGTCGACGCCGCGCTCGGTGTGGGTCTGCGGATCGAAGAACAGCTCGGCGTGGATGACACGGTCGGCATGGGCGCGCTCGAAATAGGCCCAGGCCATGTCGTGGAAGTCCTGCTCGGTGAGCAGCACCGAGGCGCCGGCGTAATAGATGTCGAGGAAGCTCTGCAGGTTCGTGAAGGCATAGGCCGCGCGCAGCGCCTCGACGCTCGGGTAGGCCAGCTTCACGCCGTTGCGCTCGGCCATCGCGAAGATCAGCTCGGGCTCCAGCGAACCCTCGATGTGGATGTGCAGCTCCGCCTTCGGCAGGCCGCAGATGAACTCGGCCAGATCGTTGGACATGCAGGACTCCCGCCGGAAAACCCCGAGTCTGCATCAATCCGCGCGGGGCGGCCAGAGCAGCGGGCGCTGCGCTAATCTTCGGTGATGAACACGAACACCAGTTTCATCCTGAACGGGCGACCGGTCGACCTGGCCGGCGCGGACCCGACCCAGTCGCTGCTGCGCTGGCTGAAGTCGCGGCAGCAGCACGGCACCAAGGAAGGCTGCGGCGACGGCGATTGCGGCGCCTGCACGGTGGCGATGATCGAGACCGATGCCGATGGGCGTTCGCAGTATCGCGCGGTGAACAGCTGCCTGCTGCCGATGGGCGCCTTGCCGGGTCGCGAGATCGTCACCGTCGAGGGCCTGGCCGAGGGCGAGCGCCTGCATCCGGCCCAGCAGGTGATGGTCGACGGCGCCGGTTCGCAATGCGGCTATTGCACGCCCGGTTTCGTGATGAGCCTGTTCGTCGGCACGCACGACGGCGACCTGTCCGACCATTGCATCGAAGGCAACCTGTGCCGCTGCACCGGCTACCGACCGATCCGCGACGCGGCGAAGCAGCTGGCGGCCTTGCCGATCGTCGAGGATCGCTTCGGCGCCGCCCTGCGCGAGCCTCGGGCTGCACTGGCCTCGGCCCGCGTGGGCGCGTTCCACAACCCGGCCACGGTGGCCGAAGCGCTGGCGCTGAAGCAGGCCCATCCCGAAGCGACCTGGATCGCCGGCGCCACCGACCTCGGCGTGAACCTGAGCCGCGGCCAGGCCGTCGCGCCGGCCTTCATCGCACTCGACCGCATCGCCGAACTGCAAGACATCGACGTCGGCGAAGCGTCCGTGCGCATCGGCGCCTGCGTGCCGCTGTCGCGCATCGAACACGACCTCGCCGGACGGTTCCCGCTGCTCGACGACATGCTGCCCTGGTTCGCCGCGAAGCAGGTGAAGAACCGCGCCACCTTCGGCGGCAGCCTGGGCTCGGCCTCGCCGATCGGCGACCTCGCGCCGGTCCTGCTCGCACTCGAC
>CALMWD010000040.1 GCA_937873105.1 uncultured Rhodanobacteraceae bacterium | reverse complement strand
GAACTGGGCCCGATGTCGCGCACCTCGGTGTTCTGGCGCAGGAACAGCGTCCTGCCTTACGGCGTCGAAACGCACTATCTCATCCGGACCGATCATGCCGGCGGGCCGGCCGGCAGCGGCGCCGGATTCTGGCAATACGCCTTCAAGCTGTTCCGCGAGGACGAGTTGCTGACCAATGATTTCGAGTAGCCGATGCGATCTTCCCCCGCGTCATTTCGTTAGGCTTGTCCGGAATCGACGCGTCGGCGCGTATGGCCGCCGAGACATGGGAGCAGATGATGAAGCGTGCAGGCTGGGCCTTGGCCCTGGTGACGATGACGCAGTGCGCGTTCGCGGCGGACCGCGAACAGGTGATGCTGGTGCTGGATGCCTCGGGCTCGATGTGGGGCCAGATCGAGGGACGCAGCAAGGTCGAGATCGCCCGCGACGCGGTGGCCGACCTGGTCCGGACCTGGAAAGCGGACGCCGATCTCGGCCTCGTCGCCTATGGCCATCGCCGCAAGGGCGACTGCGCCGACATCGAGACGGTGTTGCCCGCCGGCCCGCTCGATGCCAAGGCCTATCTCGGCAAGGTCAATGCGCTGAACGCCAAGGGCATGACACCGCTGTCGCAGGCGGTGATCCACGCCGCCGACGCGCTCAAGGCCAGCGAACGCAAGGCGACCGTCATCCTGGTCTCGGACGGCGAGGAAACCTGCAAGCTCGATCCCTGCGCGGTCGGCAAGCAGCTCGAAGCGAAGGGCGTGGACTTCACCGCGCATGTGATCGGCTTCGACGTGCCGAATCCGGCGCATCAGGCGCAGTTGCGCTGCCTCGCCGAAAACACCGGCGGTCGCTACTTCAATGCGAGCGACGCGACCTCGCTGGAGAATGCGCTCGGCCAGCTCGCCGTGGCGAGCACCGAAAAGCCGCTGCCGGCGGTGCCGGCCAAGCTGACGCCGCCCGCGAACATCGTGGCCGCGACCGACATCGAGATCGGCTTCGAAGGCCCGGGCGAGGCCCGCGATTGGGTCGGCTTCGCGAAAATCGGCAGCGACGACCAGGCCTATCTGGACTACGACTGGGTTCGCGCCGCCAAGGGCCAGGCGGCGATGCGCGCGCCGGCCGAACCGGGCGACTACGAACTGCGCTATGTCAGCGCGCGGCGCACGCCGCCGGTGCTGGCGCGCGTCAAGGTGACGGTCGCGCCCGCCACCGCCACGGTGTCGGGACCGAAGTCGGTGATGGCGGGCGATGTGCTCACCTTCCATGCCACCGGCCCGGCCGCGAGCGGCCACTGGATCGGCTTCGCACCGAAGGGCGCGGGTCCCGGCGATTACCGCGACTACGTGCGCCCGGATGAATCGGGCAAGACCGAGGCCAAGCTGACCGCACCGTCGCAGCCCGGCGATTACGAGCTGCGCTACGTGCTCAATGAATCCGACAAGGTCGTGGCCGCGCAGCCCATCGTCGTGCTGCCGGCCAAGGCCAGTTTTCTCTCTGCACCGGAGCGCATCGCCGCGCAGACACCGATCGAGGTGGAATGGGCCGGTCCGCGCGGCAGCGGCCACTGGATCGGCGTGGTCCCGCGCGGCGCCGGTGCGGATGCCTACCTCACCTACGCCTACGCGAGCGACGCCCATCCGCGCGCACGCTTCCAGTCGCCCGACGAACCCGGCGACTACGACCTGGTCTTCGTGCTCGGCGGCGAGGCCGGCGAACAGGTGATCCTGCGGCAGGCGCTGCGCGTCGACTGAGCGCGTCGCGCACCCGTGACTTCCGGCGCATGAATGCGGGCGGACATTTACTACACTTGTCGTACTACAGGTGTAGAAAATGTCCGCAACCGAAGACCACGACGTCACCCTGAGCGACCTGCAACTGGCCCTGATGCGCGTCCTGTGGGCGCGCGACGAGGCCAGCGTCGCCGACATCGCCGCCGCGCTGGACGAGCGCGAACTGGCGCACACCACGGTCGCGACCGTGCTGACGCGGCTCGCGAAACGCGGCCTGGTCAGCGCCCGCCGCGACGGCCGGCAATTGATCTACCGCGCCGAAGTCGCGGAGCCGGAGGTGCGCCGCAGCATGGTCGGCGGCCTGCTGCGCAGCGTCTTTGGCGGCGATCCGAAAGCCTTGCTCGCCCACCTCGTCGACGAACGCGAGGTCAGCGGTCGCGACCTCGACCGCGTGCGCGAACTGCTCCAGCGCAAGCCGGGACGCAAGCCATGAGCGCGGCCCTGCTGCAATTCGCGGTCGCGGCCTTCGCTTACGGTCTGGCCGCGGTGGCCGTGGTCTTCCTGCTGGAACGGCTCCGCCTGCTGCGCGACGGCGCCGTCGCCGAAATCGCCTGGCGCATCGCCTTGTACGGCGGTCTGGTGGTCGCGAGCCTGCAGGCGCTGGCGCCGCCGGTCCGCGAGATCGGCGCCGATCTGTTCCAGCGTCCCGAGGTGGTCGCCGCCGAGCCGGCGCCCGCGACCGTCGCGGCGCCCACGCCGCCGGCTTCCATGCCGGAAACGGGGTCCGCCGAACGTGGCCGAACCCCGGCGCCCCGGCATAACGCGACGCGCAAGGCGGCCTGGACCTGGTCCGGCCACCAGGCCACTGCGATGCTCGTGTTGTGGGGCTTGGCCGGGTCGTTCGCCCTGTGCGCCCTGGTCGCGAACCTGCGCCGGCGCAGCCGCTACCTGCGCGGGCTGTTGCGGTCGTCGCGCGCCGCGCCCCTGCATTGGCAGGGCCAGGTCGATGCCTTGTCCGCCGCGTCCCTGCATCCGGTCTTGCGCAGCGTGGCTGCGATTCCGAGTCCGTTCTGCGGCGACCGTCGCACCATCCTGCTGCCGGACTGGGCCGAGTCCCTGGACAGCGAGGCGCAGCGCGCCCTGCTCGCGCACGAACTGGCGCATCTGCGCCGCCGCGACCCGCAGTGGCGCGTGCTCGACGCGTTCGTTGTGGCGCTGATGTGCGCATTGCCGCCGTTCCGCCATGCGGCGCGTCGGCTCGAAGCGCTGGCGGAGTTCGCCTGCGACGCCGAAGCCGCGCGCCGCACCCGCGCGCCGCAGGCGCTGGCCGAGTGCATCGCGCAATGCCTGGAACACCAGTTCGCGGCGACGCCGCGACTCGCCGTCGCGATGGCCACGCCGGCATCGTCCGTGGTCGAACGCGTGCAACGACTCATCGAGGAGCGTCCCATGTTCACATCCGAAAGACCGGCCCTGCGCCGCAGCCTGATCGCCTTGTCGGTCGTCGCCGCGCTGGCCCTGCCCGTGGTCGCGATCAACGTCGCGGCCGAGGCCGGCGGCGCCAGCATCCATGTCGAGAGCAGCAGCGACGGCCTCTTCGGCACGCGCCTGCAGGCCAGTTTCGACGAGGCCGGCCGCAAGCTGGTCCTGAAGGCGCGCGGCGAGGTCCGCTTCAACGCGGCCGAAGACGACATCGCGTCGATCAGCGACGGCGGTTCGCTCTCGATCGTGGAAACCCGGGACGGCGTGAAACGCGCGCTGTCGCTCGAGTCCAAGGCCGGCCAGCTGACCCGTGTCTACCGCGTCGACGGCGACACGCGGCCCTTCGACGCCGAGGCGAAGCAGTGGCTGGCGCAGACCTTGCCGGATGTGTTCCGCCGCACCGGCCTCGACGCCGAAGCCCGTGCCAAGCGCATCCACGCGCGCGCCGGTCTCGACGGCCTGCTCGACGAGACCGCGCTGGTCGGCTCCGACTATGCCCGCGCCGAATATCTCGCGGCGGCCTTCGTCCTGGACCGCCCGGACGCGACGCAACTGGCGCGCGCCATCGCGCTCGCCGGCGACATCGATTCCGACTACGAACTGCGCCGCGCGCTCGGCTTGATCCTGACCCGGGGCGCGCTGGACGACGCGGCCCGCCTCGCCGTGCTGCGCGCCGCGACCGAGATCGGCTCGGACTACGAATGCGCCGAACTGCTGATCGACGCGGCGCGGCACATCGCGCTGCAAGGCGACCGCCTGGCGGCCTGGCAGAAGGCGCTGTCAGGCATCGGCAGCGACTACGAGCGCCGCCGCGTGCTCGAAGCCCTGCTGTCGCAAGGCGAAACCCGGCCCGAGCACGCGCGCCTCGCGATCGCGATGGCGGCCGACATCGGCAGCGACTACGAGAAGCGCATGGTGCTCGAGAAAGCCGTCGACACCGGGCTCGGGCCGGCCGTCACGCGCAGCGAATACACCCGCGTCGCCGCGACCATCGGTTCCGACTACGAGCGCCGCGAAGCCCTGCTCAAGCTGATCGAGGACGGCCAGGTCGACGCCGCGCTCGCGCTCGACGTGCTCGACGCCGCCCGCGGCATCGGTTCCGACTACGAAGCCAAGGAAGTGCTGGTCGCGCTCGCCCGCGTGATGCCGGCCGAAGCGCAGGTGATCGAGGTCTACCGCAGCGTCGCCCGCGGCCTCTCCACCTTCGAACGCGGCCAGGCCGAGCAGGCGCTGGACCGGTTCGTGGAGACGTGATCGCTCAGCGCTTCAGCTTCGCTTCGAGTCCGGTGACCGGGCGGTAAACGAACTTCTTGCCGCGTTTCTCCTGCGTCAGGAGCTTTGCGGCGACCAAGGATTGCAGGTCGCCGCGCGCCGCCATGATCGAGATGCGATGCGAGATGGCGTGCGATTCGTGCGTGTATGCGGCATCCGGATGCCGCAAAGCGTGATCGAGCAGCGCCAGTTGCCGGTTGTTCAAATTGTCACGACGGCGGACGAGCGCGCGGATCGTGTCCAGTTCGCGTCGTTTGCGGTCGACATAGCCGTGCAGTTCGTCGATCGCGCTGCGGATCAGTTCCAGTTGGTGGCGAACGAAGTAGGTCGCGTCCTGCGGATCGCTTTCGACATAGAGGAAAGCGCGCCGATAGGGGTGCGGTCGCTGATA
>CALMWD010000039.1 GCA_937873105.1 uncultured Rhodanobacteraceae bacterium | reverse complement strand
GCAGCGTCTTCGACCTGTTGTCGTCGCCGTTGCACAATCATCGCGTCGAGGTATCCGAAGGCGTGCTGGCGGACGAGGCGAGCCGCATGCTGACGAACTATTTCCGTCGCAAACGCGGCAAGGCTGAGCTTTAATTCGCGCCTCGATTCGAGGACTTCGCATGGCCGTGCCAAACGACAACCACCTGATCTGGATCGACCTGGAAATGACCGGGCTGGATCCGGATGCCGATTCCATCCTCGAAATCGCCACGCTGGTGACCGACAGCGAACTGAACATTCTCGCCGAAGGGCCGGAATTCGCGGTCGCGCATCCGTTGTCGCGGCTCGAAGCGATGGACGAGTGGAACCGCACCACGCACACGAAGACCGGTCTGTGGCAACGGGTGCTCGAATCTCGCGTCGGAATCGACGAAGCCGAGGCCGAAACCCTGCGGTTTCTCGAAGCCTGGGTGCCGAAGGGGAAATCGCCGATCTGCGGCAATTCGATCTGCCAGGACCGCCGCTTCCTGGTGCGTTGCATGCCGGCGCTCGAAGACTACTTCCACTACCGCAACCTCGACGTCTCCACGCTCAAGGAACTGGTGCGGCGCTGGAACCCGGCCCTGCTCGACGGGTTCAGGAAGGAAGGCACGCACACCGCGCTCAGCGACATCCGCGAATCGGTGGCCGAACTGCGCTACTACCGCCAGTTCATGGGCCGGCTCGGCGGCCTGGCCTAGAGCTTGAGCACGTAGAAGCTGTCGCAGCTGAAGTGGCCAGTGCGGCCGAGCGGATTCTTGACCGGCTCGAAGCCGGACATGCGATAGAGCTTCTTGGCCGCGTCCATGCCGGTCAGCGTTTCCAGGTAGATGCGCTCGAAGCCGAACTCGCGCGCCTTGGCGATGCAGGTCTGCATCAGCGCATTGCCGGCGCCGAGGCCGCGCAGTTCGGGCAGGAAGTACATCTTGCGCAATTCGCAGGTGTCGGCGTCGCCGCCGGCCAGCGGCGCGATGCCGCCGCCGCCCATCACGACGCCGTCCTTCTCGACCACGAAATACGCCGCGCGCGGCGTCGAATAGGCGTCCGTCATGTGATCCACTTCGGCGTCGTGGATGGCGAAGCCGGGGCCGTCGGCGCCGAATTCGGGCATGACCTTGCGGATGATGGCGGCGACCGCGGCGTCGTCGGCGGGCGTGATCGGGCGGATGACGTGGCTCATGGGTCGAATCTGCCCCAACGCGGAAGCCAGGGCAAGCGCTAGCCGGCGCAACCGTGCAGGCGCACGAAGTCGGCGAATTCCTCGGGGGAGATCGGTTTCGAGAACAGGTAACCCTGGGCCAGGGCCGCCCCCTGACGCAGCAGGAACTGGCGCTGCGTCTCCATCTCGACGCCCTCGGCCACCACCAGCAGGCCGAGGCTCTGCGCGATGCGGATGATGGCTTCGCAGATCGCGGTGTCGGTCGGCGTCGCCGGGATGCCCTGCATGAAGTGATGGCTGATCTTGAGGCCGTCGAAGGGCAGGCGGCGCAGGTAGTTCAGGGCCGAATAGCCCTCGCCGAAGTCGTCGATGACCAGCGACACGCCGAGGTCCTTCAGGGTATTGAAGGTGTCGAGCGTGTCCGGCACGTCCTCGACCAGGACGCGCTCGGTCATCTCCAGTTCCAGCGCGTCGCCCCCGAGGCCGAAGTCGCGCAGCGCGTCGGCGACGACTTCCGGAAGGTTGTCGCTGAGGAACTGGCGATAGGAGACGTTCACCGCAACGCGCGGCACGTCGAGCCCGGCGTCGCGCCAGGCCCGCAGCTGCCGACAGGCTTCGCGGATCACCCAGGCGCCGATGCGCACGATGTCGCCGGTGTTCTCGGCGTGCGAGATGAACAGGTCCGGCGCCAGTTCGCCGAGCATGCGGTTGCGCCAGCGGATCAGGGCTTCGGCGGCCGTCACCTTGCCGCTGACCAGATCGACCTGCGGCTGGTAGCGCAGGTAGAACTCCTGGTTGTCGAGGGCACGGCGCAGTTGCGTCTCGACCAGCAGGCGATCGGTCAGCTTGCGCGAGAGGGCGGGCGTGAAGGCCTGCCAGTTGTTGCGGCCGCGGCGCTTGGCGTCGAACATCGCGGCGTCGGCATGGTTGATCAGTTGCTGGATCGTGGCGCCATCCTGCGGGTATTGCGCGATGCCGACCGAGGCCGTGATCGAGAATTCCTCGCCGCTGTGCGGGAAGGGTTCGGCGAAGGCGTCGGTGATGCGCAGCGCCATGTCGCGCGCGACCTGCTCGTCGCGGCAGGGCGCGATCACGGCCATGAACTCGTCGCCGCCGAAGCGCGCGAGCAGGGTGTCGGCAGCGTCCGCGCGGCGCAGGCGCTGCGCCGCGGCGACCAGCAGGCCGTCGCCGGCGGCATGGCCGAGCAGGTCGTTGATGTCCTTGAAGCGGTCCAGGTCGACGTAGAGCACGGCCGGTCCGGCGCCGGGCTCGGCTTCGTCCACGGCGCGCGCGAGCTGGCGCATCAGGGCGTCGCGGTTGCTCAATCCGGTCAGCGGATCGGTCAGCGCCTGGCGCCGCAGCTGTTCCTCCTGGCGCTTGCGCGAGGTGATGTCCTGGGCGGTGCCGATCACGCTCTCGACGACCCCGCGCTGCAGCTGCGGCTGGCCGATGACGCGCAGCCAGCGCCGTTGCCCGCTGCGGGTGACGACGCGCAGCTCGAGGTCGAAGGACTCGTTGCGCAGGCGCGCCGCATCCATGGCCTGCTGCATGCGTTCGCGGTCGCCGGGCACGAACAGCGCGTAGACCTCGTCGCGCTCGATGCGCCGCTCGATCGGCAGTTCCAGAAGCCGGTACAGCTCGCGCGAGGCGTACATGCGGCCGCGGCGGAAGTCGTAATGCCAGCCGCCGATGCTGGCCAGGGCCTGGACCTCGTCGAACAGCAGGGATTCCAGCTTGAGCGCGGTGACGTCGCTGAACAGGGTGATGACCTGGAACGGCTGCGCCTCGCCATCGCGGAACTGCGGCACCGCGGTTACCGAGAACCAGGAATAACCGCCGAGCGTGGGGCTGTTGATGCCGATGACGGTCGAGTCGATGACGCGGCCTTCCGCGAGCGCCCGGTTCGGCGGCAGTGCGGGCGGCTTGATCGGCTGGCCGTGCTCGTCGACGAAGCGCCAGTCGCCGACGTCGAGCGTGTCGGAGCTCAGCTCCGCCTCGCTCATGCCGAGCATGCGTTCCGCCGCCGCGTTGGCCGAACGCACGCGACCGTCGCGGTCGTGCACCAGGATGCCCTTGTCGACGGCGTCCAGCAGCTCGCGATAGCGCCGTTCCGAGTCGCGCAGCTCGCGCTCGGCGGCGTGGCGCGCGCTGATGTCGCGGGCCACGGCGATGATGCGCATCTCCTCGCCGTCGAGGAACATGCGCGAGTGCACCTCGATCGGGAAGTAGTGGCCGTCGGCGTGGCGATTGGTCGTCTCCACGGTTTCCGTGCGCCCGACCTGGAAGGTCCGGAACACCCGTTCCATGTGGTCATCGGGCAGGCTCGGATTGAGGTCCTGCACGCGCATCCGGCGCAGCTTGACGAGCGGATGGCCATAGACCGACTCGGCGGTCTTGTTGGCTTCCAGGATGCGGCCGAGGCCGTCGTGCACCGTCACGGCTTCGGGCACGGCGTCGAGCAGGGAGCGGTAGCGCGATTCCAGCGCGTCGCTGGCGCGCAGCAGGGCTTCGATGCGTTCGCGGGCACGCCGCAGGGGCAGCGCTGCCGGCTCGTCCACGGCCAGGGCGGCGATGGCGTCCGCCAATCGCGCGATCGCATCCTCCCAGGCTTGTTTCATCGTCGCCTGGGTGGACGTCGGATCGCGAGTGGCGTCGGGCTTCATGTCCGCCCGGGGCTCCCGTAGGGGGAAACTGTGACGAAGATAACACTTCGCCGGCCCCGGGGCGGGCTAACGCGCGATCGCGTTTTCAATATGTTCCACCAGGGCCCGGTCGCAGGCGGGATCGTCGACCAGGTCGTGCAGGCCGAGTCGGGCGCGGTCGCGGAAATGGTGCCGGAAGTGGCGATCGTCGAGGCGTTCCAGGGCGAGCCGGGCCAGCGCCTCGGGCGATTCGGCCTGGGCCCCTTCGATGCCGAGCAGGCGCAGCATCGTGGCGCACTGGCGGCCGCGCATGAACTCGCCGGGCCAGGTGACGATGGGCAGTTCGGCACGCAGCGCGTCCAGCGCCGAGTTCCCCCCGGACCAGCCCAGCGTGTCGATCATCAGGTCGCAGGCCGCCAGGGTTTCGAGAAAGGCGCCGCGCGACAGTTCGGGAAGGAACAACAGGCGCTCGGCGGCGCGCGGTCCGACGGCACCGCGCAGGCGGGCGCGGAACTGCGAGGCATCGACCGTCGGATCGGCGCCGAAGAAGGCGATGCGCAGGTCGCCGCGGGCGTCGAGCAGGTGCGCATAGATCGGGTCGTTGGACGGCAGCACCTTGAAGATCGACTGCGGAACGATGGCCAGCGGCCCCTCCGGCAGTCCGAGTGCGGCGCGATCGCGCAGGGCGGGTTTGGCAGGCAGCGTGTATCGGGTGCCGATGCCCGGCAGAAGGCGCAGCGATTCCCGATAGACGCGTTGCGCGTGCTCCGGTTCCATCTCGGCGCAGCTCAGGTAATGGGAGACGGTCGGCAAGCCCGACGTGACCGGGTGGCCCCAGGCCATCCATTGCGCCCGCGCCACCCCGGCGGCGGCGGCCGCAAACAGCCGCTGGATCATGCCCAGCTCCGGGAAGATCGCCAGGTCGAGGGCAAGCGCGCGCGTCGGCGCGACGAAACGGTCGACGTCCGGGCCGAAGCGGTGGAAGTGCGGCGCGCGCGCCGCGAAGTCCTCGGTGCCGGCGTCTTCGCGCGGACCAAGG
>CALMWD010000038.1 GCA_937873105.1 uncultured Rhodanobacteraceae bacterium | reverse complement strand
AACACGGGCCAGATCAGGTCGTTCACCGTCAGGTCGTGCTCGCGCACGAGGGCCGTCGCCAGGAGCTCGGACGATGGTCCGGCGACGCCTCCGCCGGCGAGTCGCAGCTGATGCTCGGTTCCGAGGCCTGGCCGCACCTGCGCTGGGCCGGCGACATCGACCGCGATGGCCGCCTCGACCTGCTCATCGACATGACCGACCACTACAACGTGTCGGCACCGACGCTGTTCCTGTCGTCGCAGGCGAAGGCGGGCGAGCTGGTCGGCGCGGCCGCCGTGCTGCACTCGGTCGGCTGCTAGGCGCGCGGCAGGCTCAGAAACCGTCGCGCAGGAAACCGCCGTCGACCGCGACCGTTTCGCCGGTCACGTAGGACGAGGCCGGCAGGCACAGGAAGGCGATCACCGCCGCGACCTCCTCGGGTTCGCCGACACGACCCATCGGCGTGTGCGCGAGCACCTCGTCGAGGTAGTCGGGATTGGCGAGCTTGCCCTCGGTGCGCTGGGTGCGGATGTACCAGGGCGCGACCGCGTTGACGCGGATGCCGTCTGCCGCCCATTCGACCGCGAGGTTGCGCGTCAGCTGCGTCACCGCCGCCTTGCTCATGCCGTAGGGCGAACCGGTGCGCACCGCGGTCAGGCCGGACACCGAACCGACGTTGACGATGGCGCCGCCGCCGTGTCGCAACAGCAACGGTTGCGCCATGCGGCAGACCTCGAACGCGGTCATCACGTTCAGCTCGAAGATGCGGCGCACTTCGTCGGGGGCGTAGTCGATGGTCGCGCGCGTGCTGTTGCCGCCGACGTTGTTCACGACGATGTCCAAACCGCGGCCGAGATCGTTGATCCAGTCGAACAGGTCGAGGCGCTGCTCGGCCTCGGCCAGGTCGGCCGCGAACGCGAGCGCGCGCTGCTTCGGATGCAGCGCTTCGATCTCGGCGCGACGCGCTTCCAGCACGTCGCCGTCGCGCGCCACCATCAGCACGTCGGCGCCGAGCGCCGCCAGTTCGCGCGCCGTCGCCAGGCCGATGCCCCTGCTCGCGCCGGTGACCAGCGCGATCTTCCCGTCCAGCCGCCAGCGTGCGTTCATCGCGTCGGTTCTCCCGCTAGGATCGGCGCATTATCCCCGCGGCGAACCCGACATGCGCACTTCGATCCCGCTTCCGATGCTGCTCGTCCTCGCGACCCTCGCGCTCGGCGCCTGCACCGAGACCGCACCGACCGATTCGGCCACGCAGGCCGAACGCACCGATCCTCAAGGCAATCCGCTCAAGGGCACCGTGCTCGATGCCCAGGGCGAGGCGATGAAGAAGGCGCGCGGCGTCGAGGACACCTTGGCCAAGTCCGCGGAAGCGCGGCGCGAAGCCGCCGACGCCGCGGCCGAATGAGGCCGCGCCGGGGTTCCGGCGCGGCCCGTTCCGTCAACGCAGGATCTTGCCGTCGGCGTCGAGCACCTTGACCTCGCCGAGGTTCAGGGCGCGGATGCCGGGCTCGATCTTGGACAGGTCGCCGACCACGACCCAGGTCAGCGCCTGCGGCTGGAAATACGTCTTCGCGGCCGCGGCGATGTCCTGGTCGGACTGCGCCTCGATGCTCGCTTTCAGCGTCTGTACGTAATCGTCCGGGCGACCGAACACGACGATGTCGGTCAGCGCGCCGGCCACGGCGGCGGCGGTTTCGTACGAGCCCGGCAGGCTGCGCACGTCGCCGGTCTTGATCTTGGCGATCTCCTCGGCGCTCGGCGGACGGGTGCCGCTGTATTCCGTGAACTCGCGCAGCAGTTCCTTCAGCGACTCGATGGTCTTGTCGGTCTGCACGCCGGCGGAGGCCATCAGCGGACGCTGGCCGAGCGCGGCGCTGGCATACGAATACGCGCCGTAGGCCCAGTGCTTGTCCTCGCGCAGGTTCATGTTGATGCGCGCGGTGAACTCGCCGCCGAACACCGAATTCGCGGTCTGCGTGACCAGGCGGTCTTCGGCCTTCGACGAGGGAATCAGCCGACCCGCAAGAATCACCGACTGCTCGGCGTTCGGCTTGTCGATCAGGAACACGCGCGGCTGCGTCGGCACCGCCACCTCGGCGATGTTCTTGGCCGGGCGCAGCTTCTTGTCCGACATCCAGTC
This sequence comes from uncultured Rhodanobacteraceae bacterium, assembly GCA_937873105.1. Lineage (GTDB taxonomy): Bacteria > Pseudomonadota > Gammaproteobacteria > Xanthomonadales > Ahniellaceae > JADKHK01. The sequence goes on along the minus strand of CALMWD010000038.1, from coordinate 9,211 downwards.
GCCGAACACGCGGTTCAACTCCGCGGTGACCTCGGCCAGCGTGGTGTCGCCGACGACGATGATGCGGGCGTTGTTGGCGCGTACGTAGTCGGCGTGGAAGGCGGCCAGGTCCTCGGGCGTCAGCGACTGGATCGAGGCTTCGGTGCCCGAGCCGGTCAGCGGAATCGCGTAGGCATGGCCTTCGCCGTAGAGCAGCGGCGGCAGCACGCGCAGGCCGAGCGCATTCGGGCTGGTCTTCTCCTGCGCGATCTGCGCCAGCCACTGGCCCTTGACGCGATCCATCTCGGCGGCGTCGAACTTGGGATGGCGCACGACGTCGGCGAACAGCTCCAGCGAACCGCGCAGCTCGCTCTTCAGCGCCGACAGCGTGGCCCCGGAGACGTCGAGCGAGTTGTACACGCCGATCTGCGCGCCGAGTTCCTCCGAACGCATGGCGATGGCGGTGGCGTCGCGGCTCTGGGTGCCTTCGTCGAGCATGTTCATCGCGAAGCTGGCGGTGCCGAGCTTGCGGCCCTGGTCGGCGGCATACCCGGCGTCGAACAGCATGCGCACCTGCACCACCGGCACCTCGCGGCGCTCGGCGAGCACGACTTCGATGCCGTTCTTCAGGGTGCCGCGCTGGATCGCCGGGAAGGCGAGGTTCGGGAACTGCGTGGTCTCGGGCACGCCCTTGCTGCGGTCGACGCCGGATTCCGCCGCCTTGGCCTGCGGGAACGGCGTGACCGTGAGCGTGTAATGGTTGGGCGTCAGCCAATCCTGGGCCACCGCGCGGATGCTGGCCGGCGTCGCCGCGGCCATGTTCGCGAGCGAGGTCTTGTAGCAGGACGGATCCTTGGCATAGGTGGCGCATTCGGCCAGCAGGTCGGCCTTGCCGCCGAAGCCGCCGATGCGCTCGGCGCCGCGGATGACGCCGGCCTCGATCGCGACGCGGGCGCGCTTCAGTTCCTCGGCGGTCGGTCCCTCGGCGACGAGCCGGGCGAGTTCCTGCTCGATCGCCGCCTCGACCTGGGCCGCATCCACGCCGGGCTTGAGGTCGGCCTGGATCATGAAGATGCCGGCGATCTCGAGTCCATACTGGAAGGCGAAGACGTTGCTGACCAGCTGGTCCTTCAAGACCAGGCGCTGGAACAGGCGCGAGGTCTTGCCCTGGCCGAGCACGCGCGCGAACAGGTTGAGTTCGTCGGAGGCGCGCGACATCGCCTGCGGCGCCACCCAGGCGCGCATGATGCGCGTCTGCGCGACGCGGTCCTGCATCTCGTCGCGCGCCGGCGCGGTCATCTTCGGCGCCCAGACGTCGCGCTTGGCCAGCGGGCCGCCCGGCGGAATGTCGCCGAAGTACTTCTCGACCTTCTCGCGCGCGGTCTTCGCATCGATGTCGCCGGCCAGCACCAGCACGGTGTTCGAGGGGCCGTACCAGGTCTTGAACCATTCCTTGACGTCGTCGAGGCTGGCGGCATTCAGGTCTTCCATCGAGCCGATCGGCTCCCAGCGATAGGGATGGCCTTCCGGGAACACGCCTTCGAGGATGTTGTAGAAGGTCTTGCCGTAGGGCGCGTTGTCGCCCTGGCGCTTCTCGTTCTGGACCACGCCGCGCTGCTCGTCGAGCAGCTTCTGGTCGACCGCGCCGAGCAGATGGCCCATGCGGTCCGATTCCATCCACAAGGCCATGTCCAGGGCCGTGGTCGGCACGTTCTGGAAATAATTGGTGCGGTCGAAGTCGGTGGTGCCGTTCTGGTCGGTGGCGCCGACCTTCTCGAACGGCTTGAAGAACTCGTCCTTGAAGTTCTCGGAGCCCTGGAACATCAGGTGTTCGAACAGGTGCGCGAAGCCGGTGCGTCCCGGCTTCTCGTTCTTGGAACCGACGTGGTACCAGAGGTTGACGGCGACGATCGGCGCCTTGCGGTCCTCGTGCACGACCACGGTCAGGCCGTTGTCGAGCTTGAACTGCTCGTAGGGGATGTCGATCGGGGCCTGGTAGTCGGAAGCGGCCACCGGCGCGAGCGCCAGTGCGGCGGCCAGCCCGGAGGCGAGTCGGTTCAGGGTCATCGGGGTTCCTCTTCGGTGATGCGTGGGTCGTTCAGAAGGGCAGGTTCAGGTTCGGCTCGACGGCCAGCAACTGGCTGCGGAAGCTGTCCTGGATGCGGTCGAGCCCGATCTTGTTCAGGGCGTCGAAGCGCAGCACCAGGCAGGGCGTGGTGTTCGAACAGCGGACCAGGCCGAAGCCGTCCTTGTAGTCGGCGCGCACGCCGTCGATCGTGGTGACCTTGGCGCCCGGGAACTTGGCGCGTTCGCGGAAGCGTTCGATGAAGGCGTAGTGTTCGCCCTCGGCCATCGGGATCTTGAGTTCCGGCGTGCTCACGCCCTTGGGCAGGGTGGCGAAGACCGCGTCCGGGGTTTCGTCGCGTTGCGCCAGGATTTCCATCAGGCGCGCGGCGGCGTAGATGCCGTCGTCGAAGCCGTACCAGCGTTCGCCGAAGAAGAAGTGGCCGCTCATCTCGCCGGCCAGCGCCGAGTCTTCCTCGCGCATCTTGGCCTTGATCAGCGAATGGCCGGTCTTCCACATCACCGGGCTGCCGCCGTTGCGCAGGATGTGCTCGGATAGCTGCCCGGTACACTTGACGTCGTAGATGATGGCGGCGCCCGGATTGCGCGTCAGCACGTCCTCGGCGAACAGCATCAGCAGCCGATCCGGGAAGATCACGTCGCCGGCTTTGGTCACCACGCCCAGGCGGTCGCCGTCGCCGTCGAAGGCCAGGCCGATGTCGGCGTCGTATTGCTTCACCGCGATCTTCAGGTCGTCGAGGTTGTGCAGGTCGGACGGATCGGGATGATGGTTCGGGAACCGGCCGTCGACCTCGCAGTACAGCGGCATGACCTCGCAGCCGATGCCGTCGAGCACCTGCGGGCCGAAGGCGCCGGCGATGCCGTTGCCGGCGTCGACCACGACCTTCATGCGCCGCATCGCTTGGACGTCGCCGGTGATGCGCTCGATGTAGTCGTTCTTGACGTCGACCGAACTCAGGCCGCCGTTGCCGTGCGCGAGCCGGCCCTCGACGATGCGCGCGAAGATGTCCTGGATCGCGTCCTCGGCCAGGGTCTGGCCGCCGACCACGATCTTGAAGCCGTTGTAGTCGGGCGGATTGTGGCTGCCGGTCACCATCACGCCGTTGCCGGTGTTGAGGTGGTAGGTCGCGAAATACAGCACCGGCGTCGGCGCCGCGCCGATGTCGATGACGTCGCAGCCGGCCATGCGCAGGCCGCGGATCAGGGCCTGCGACAACTCCGGCCCGGACAGGCGGCCGTCGCGCGCGACGCAGACTTCGCTCATGCCCTGCTCGCGCACGATCGAACCGATGGCCTGTCCGATCAATTGGGCGGTACCGGCGGTCAGGTTCTGGTCGACGATGCCGCGGATGTCGTAGGCGCGGAACATGCTGCGGTCGAGCGCCCCGGCCGGCGCCGGCTTCGCGGCCGGCGCTATCTCGGCTACCTCGATGGCCTGTTGCTCGGCGTCGCCGGCCGCAGCCTCGGCAGCGGCATTGGCAGCGAGCTTCTGCTGCACCTGTTCCATCGTCGTACGCGAATTCGCCTCGGCCATGACCTCGCCGTCCGGCGGAGTGGCCAGCTTGGGCAGACGCTGCCGCAGATAGACCAGCCCACCCACGATGGCGAGCGCCAGCAGGCCCTGCACGAGCAGTGAACTCGCGCCGCGCTCCTCGAAGAACCCGAGCGCGTCGCCGAGCCGGAACAGGCTGGGCTTGCGCGTCGCCACCTGCAGCAGCGACCCGGGCACGGGCTCGATGACGTCGGGGACATCGGAGCCCGCCGCCGAACGGTCGATGCTCAGGACGACGCCGGCGGACTGCGCCGACTTGCCCTGGCGCAGGTCGAGGCGGCCGCCGCCGACGACCGCCGCGTCGAACTGCCTGGCCACCGGATCGAGCGGCAGCAGGGCGTAGACGTACCCGACGACGGCGTCGCCGTTGCGGATCGGCTCGGCGAAGGCCAGGCACTGCGCCTCGCCGCAGGCGTGGATCTGGGCGCGGGCGCTGCCGTCCGACTCGCGCGCCTCGGCCAGGATGTCGGCCTTGGCGTAGCCGAACTTGGCCAGGTCGGCCTCGATCAGATCGGGCAGGCTCGCATCGTGGAACTCGGCATCGACCAGTTCCGGCACCAGCGCGCGCAGGCGCTGCTCTGCGCGCATCTGCGCGACGCTGTCGAAGCCGGTGATCGCCATGGTCAGCTCGGTATCGCGGGCGGCCTGCGCGATGCGCTGGGTCTGCTGGCGCACGACGCCGCCGATCGATGCAACCAGTGCGGCGCGTGCTTCATCCAGCGTCGCCGCCGCGGCCTCCTCGCGCCAACGCTGGACGCCGTCGAACAGCGACACCACGGCCAGCACCAGGGCCAGCCCGACGCCAGCGGTGATGCCGAGGCGCTGCGCATCCAACGGCGCCTTCTGGCTTTCCATCGCGGCCTGCAGCGCCGTCTTTTTGCCGAGTCCGAATGCGAACTTCATGCCTGATCCTGCTCCGTCATTGCCGGCCGGTATGGCCGAAGCCGCCGGCGCCGCGATCGCTCGCGACGAATTCATCCACGAGATTGAGTTCGGCGCGCACGATCGGCACCAGAACGAGTTGGGCCAGGCGATCGCCGGGCTGGATGGTAAAGGCCGCCTGCGAACGGTTCCACACCGACAGCATCAGCGCACCCTGGTAGTCGGCGTCGATCAGCCCGACCAGGTTGCCGAGCACGATGCCGTGCTTGTGGCCAAGTCCCGAGCGCGGCAACACCACCGCCGCCAGCCCCGGATCGGCGATGTGGACGGCGAGACCGCTCGATACCAGGGCGGTGGCGCCCGCCGCCAGCGTCAGCGGCGCCTCGACCATGGCCCGCAAGTCCATGCCTGCGGACGCGGCGGTAGCGTATTCCGGCAGCGGGAAATCGCGGCCGAGGCGGGCATCGAGGATGCGGACGTCAAGGCGATGTGTCACGAACCCGCTCCCAGCCGCGCCGCGACCAGATCGATCAGGCGCCGCGCCAGTTCCGTCTTCGGCGCCTGCGGCCAATGCCATTCGCCGTCGGCCGCGACCACGTCCAGCGCGTTGTCGGCGCGTTCGAAGCCGCAGTCGGCGCCGACCCGGTTGGCGCAGACCAGGTCCACGCCCTTGCGTGCGAGCTTGCCGCGCGCGTTCTCGACCACGTTTTCGGTTTCGGCCGCGAAGGCCACGACCAGGGCGGGCCGCTGCGCGTGCTTCGCGATGTCGGCCACGATGTCCGGATTCGGGACCAGCTGCAGGGTCAGCGCTTCGGCGCTGCGCTTGATCTTCTGCTCGGCCGGCTGCTCGACGCGATAGTCGGCCACGGCCGCGGTGGCGATGAAGGCATCGGCCGGCAGCGCGGCGAGCACGGCGGCATGCATGTCGCGCGCCGAGCGCACGTCGATGCGGCGCACGCCGCGCGGCGTCGCCAGATCGACCGGTCCGGCGACCAGGGTCACTTCGGCGCCGGCGGCAGCGGCGGCTTCTGCGATCGCGAAGCCCATGCGCCCGGAGGAACGATTGCCGATGAAACGCACCGGATCGATGTCCTCGAAGGTCGGTCCGGCATTGACCAGCAGCTTGCGCCCGGCCAGCCGTCGCGACCCGGCATGGCGCTCGGCCAGGGCAGCGACCAGTTGCAGGGGTTCCCACATGCGCCCGGCCCCGGTCTCGCCGCAGGCCTGGTCGCCGCTGCCGGGACCGAGCACGATCGCGCCGCGCGATTGCAGCAAGGCGATGTTCGCCTGGGTCGCCGGCTTGGCCCACATCACCCGATTCATCGCCGGCGCGATCAGCAGCGAGGCCTCGCTGGCGAGGCAGAGCGTGCTCAGCAGATCGTCGGCCTGGCCTTGGGCGAGGCGCGCGATCAGGTCGGCCGAAGCCGGCGCGACCAGGATGACTTCGGCCCAGCGCGCCAGTTCGATATGCCCCATCGCCGCTTCGGCGGACTCGTCCCACAGCGATGCACGCACCGGCCGGCCGGATACGGCCTGGAAGGTCTGGGCGGTCACGAACCGCGCGGCGTTCTCGGTCAGCACGACCTGGACCTCGGCGCCGGCATCGCGCAGGCGCCGGACCAGATCGGCCGATTTGTACGCGGCGATGCCGCCGCTGACGCCGAGCAGGCAGCGCAACCCCTGGAGTGATGCGGACACGGAGGATTCCGAAGCGAATTTGCGACCAATCGTAGCCGAATCGGCGCATGCGTCCGATGTCCGGACGGGGACGACGGCCGAAACTGTCCCTCCGTCCCGGAACCGACCATGCGCCTGACCGACCTCGATCCCGATGAACGTCCCCGCGAACGCCTGCTGCGACACGGCGCCGGGGCCCTGTCCGACGCCGAACTGCTGGCCCTGTTCCTGCGCACCGGGCAACGCGGCGAGGACGTGCTGGCCTTCGCCGGTCGCGTGTTGCAGGAATCGGGCGGTCTGGCCGGCCTATTCGCGCACGAGGGCCGCGCCCTCGCCGGCATCCGCGGCATCGGCCCGGCCAAGCAGGCCGAGCTGCGTGCGGTGACCGCGCTGGCGCAACGTTATCTCGCCAGCAGCCTGAGCAAACCCGACGCGGTGCGCGACCCGGACAGCGTGGCCGACTACTTCGCGCTGAACCTTCGCGACCGCCCGCAGGAAGTGTTCGCCGCCGCCTTCCTCGACACGCGTCATCGCATCCTCGCCTTCGAGGAGCTGTTTTTCGGCACGCTCGACGGCGCCAGCGTGCATCCGCGCGAAGTGGTGCGCCGCGCCCTGCACCACCGCGCCGCGGCGATCATCGTGGCGCACAACCATCCGAGCGGGTCGCCGGACCCGAGCGCCGCCGACATCGCCGTGACCCGGCGCCTGCGCGAGGCGCTGGCGCTCGTCGACATCCGCCTGCTCGATCATTTCATCGTCGGCGAAGGCCGGCCGCTGTCGCTGGCCGCCCGCGGCCTGCTCTAGGGCGCAAAACCAAGATCGCTATACTCGCCGGAACACCCGGGGAGGGGCGTACGCCCAAGGCCGTGATCGAAGGTTTGCAGGACAGCTTTCCCGCCGATGCGATCGAGATCCGCCTGCAGGATCCCGACGAGGCCCTGCGCCTGATCGGCGAGCGCCGACCGGACGTGCTGGCCCTGTTCGCCAGCCGCCGCGCCCTGCTCGCCGAACATTTCGGCGACGCCATCGCCCGCGCCTGGGATCGCGCCGAGCGCGCGCTGGCCCTGAGCCTGGTGCGGCTGGCGGTGCGCCATGGCCGCTTCGGCAACGACTACCACGACTACCACAACGAGATGCACGCGCTCGAAATCCTCGATCGCCGCATCACCCGCGTCATGCGCGAAGCCGGCCCGCATGCGCTGGCCGGCATGGACTGGATCGCGCTCAGCCTGTTCGCCAGCTGCCACGACCTGCGCCAGCGCGAGATCGTCGATACCGGCCATCCGGTCGGCAGCAACGAGGCGGCCAGCATCGCCGAGACCCAGCGCATCCTCGACCGCTGCGGCTTCGACCGCGGCCACGATCGCGGGCTGTATCTGGCGCTGGAGATCATGATCGCCGGCAGCACCTTCGACGCGCGGCCGCAGCCGGTGGACCGGCGCGCCTACAACACCGCCGAGGTGATCCACACCGGCGGCCCGCTGGCGCCGCACCTGGCGCGCGAACTCGACCGCGTCCATCCCGGCTGGCAGGGCGAGCCCGACGTCGGCCGCGCCCTCGACCTGGCCCTGATCGCCTCCGACCTCGACACCGCGAACGTCGGCGAGAGCTTCATCGAACTCAGCGACAGTTCCGCCCGCCTCGCCGGCGAACGCGAGATGCGCGCCGGGCGCTCGCTCGACTCGGTCGAATCCGGCGCGCCCATGCTCGGCTTCGTCACCGGCGGCCAGGAACGCTATTTCTTCGAACTGCACCGCTTCTGCTCGCCGCTCGGCGAACGCGTCTATGCGCCCGGCAAGGCCGCCAACGCCGACAAGGTGCGCGAGATGTCGCGCCGCCTGCGCGCCGAATTCGGCGAGCGTGCGAAGGACAGCTACAGCGGCGCCGACGTGCTGCGCGCGCAGCAGCGCGTCGCCTGGGACCTGCAGTAGGCCGTATGCCTTTCCCCTCTCCCTTGATGGGAGAGGGGAGCAAGAATCAGGGCAGGAACCAGAAGCACACGATCGCCACCGCCGTCGGCGCCAGCGCCGCGAGCAGCAGGCCGATCGGACTGATCGACTCCTCGTCGAAGCGCACGCGCAGGATCGAGAACCCGGCCGGATTCGGCGCGTTCGCGATGACGGTCAGGCCGCCGCCGGTCACCGCACCCGCGACCAGCGCGTACTTGAACTCGTCCGACAGCCCTTCGACCAGCGAACCGAGGTAGGTCAGGGCCGCGTTGTCGGTGATCGCGGTCAGCGCGGTGGCGCCGAAGAACACCTGGTCCGGACTCATCTGCGTCAGCAGCGGCTGCAGCCACCAGCGCTGCAGGCCGCCCAGCACGACCAATCCGGCGAGGAAGAACGCGACCAGCAGGGCTTCGCGCAGCAGCAACTTGTTCTGGTGCTGCGGATAAGCCTCGGCGATGGCCAGGAACAGCAGCAACAGGCCGAGGAAGACCGGCGGGTCGTGCGCGAACAGCACCACGCCAGCGAGCAGGGCCAGGTGCCAGAACACCAGCAGGCCGGGCACGCGCGGCTCGCTCCGGTCCTCGGTCACCGGCGGCAAGGCGCGCAGCTCGTGCCGGAACAGGAAAGTCAGCAGGGCCGCGTTGAACAGCACGGCGATCGCGGCGCGCCAGCCGAAATGGCTCATCATGAAGCCGATGTCCCAGCCCCAGGTGCCGGCGACCATCAGCACCGGCGGCGCCGCGTACGGCGTCAGCACGCCGCCGATGGAGATGTTGACGAACAACACGCCGAGCGTCGCGTATTTCAGGCGCTGGCTGATCGGCTGCGCGTAGAAGCCGTCGCGCAGGATCAGCGCGGCCAACGTCATCGCCGCCGGCTCGGTGATGAAGGACCCGAGCAGCGGCACCAGGCTCATCGTCACCAGGAAGTAGGCCATGGGTTGCGGCAGCGGCAGCAGGCGGGCATTGAACGCGACCAGCCATCGCGACATCTGCAGCACGGCGCGGCTCGCCGCCACGACCATGATCGCGAACACGAACAGCGGCTCGGTGAAGTTCAGGCCCTCGACGTAGCCGAGCGCGGCCGG
>CALMWD010000037.1 GCA_937873105.1 uncultured Rhodanobacteraceae bacterium | reverse complement strand
ACAGGTCGCGGCCCGACCACGGGAAGATGTCCAGCGGCATCTGCGAGCGGCCGGCGATCGCGAATTCGGACAGATCCAGCGCCGGCGTGTTGAAGCTGAGCAGGGCGTAGTCGTCGCCCCAGTGCGCGACCAGGGTGTCGGCGGCGCCGAGCCTGTAGTCGATCATGGCGAGGCCGTGGTCGTCGGTGGCGGCGCTGACCAGGGTTTCGCCCTTGCGGTTGCGCACTTCCACGGCGACATTGGCCTTGGCCTCGCCCGATTCCAGCGAGGCGGTGTGCACCAGCAGGCGGTCGGCATAGGCGCGCACGTGCAGGCCGATGTCGCTGACGAAGAACATCGCGGTGTCGTATTCGCCGCGATAGTTGCCGGCCTGCTTCAGCACCGCGTAGTAGAGGCCCGACTGCTTCATCTCGGCGATGTCGCGGATCGGCAGGTAGCTGACGCTGCGCTCGTTGCGCTTCACATCGAGCGCGAAGCGGTTGGCGTAGACCGAATCGCCGTACTTGGCGAGTTCGTTGACCGACCAGTTCCAGCGGGTGCCGTTCTCCTGGAATTCGTCGAGGAAGGGCCGCACCTGGCGGTCGCGGATCTTGAAGAACTCGACATCGGCCTCGCCGACGTTGACCGAGACCACCGGCAGGCCGCGCGATTCGTGCAGCGGCAGGATGTGGCCCTGGCTGGCGAAACCGATCACCGGTTCCTGTTCGCCGGCGTAGACCTCATGGGTCTGGTCGCGGCCCAGGGTGCGGCCGTCGATGGCCATCAGGCTGCCCTTGATCGCGACCACGTAGGTGCGGTCGGCCTGCAGGTAGGGGAAGCGCAGCTTCTGGCCTTCCTCGAGGAACCAGCTGCCCTCGGGCTTGGCGCCGTCCTTCAGGGTGATCGAGACCAGTTCGTCGAAGGCCTGCTGCGAGACCAGCGGTTGCGAGAACGGCAGCACGATCGAGGCGCGGCCGTCGTAGGACTCGCCGCTCGGCGCATCCAGCACGAAGTCCTTGCGCGCGACCTCGGCGACGGCACCCTGTCCCTTCTGCAATTCCGGCGGCGAGCCGTCCTGTCGCCCGCCGCAGCCCGCCAACGCCAGCGCCGTCGCCAGCGCCCATCCCGTCCAACGCACCATGCCCATGTGTGTATCCCAAGTTCGCACGGGAAACCCTTCCCGCCGCGTGGGCGAAGTATGCCGCGAGCGTGTGACCGAGTGTTGCGAAGTCGGCCTTTGCGCGGCCCGGATGCGGCCCGCTTCGGGCGAATCGCGGGCGGCGGGTGGCGCGACGCCCGCGACCGAGTGTCAAGGTGCTTCCTGATCTCGCAGGCGCGACAGCGCGGCATCGTAGACCGCGTTGCGATCGCGCTTGCCGACCGCGATCACGGTGACGGTGACGATGTGGTCTTCCACCGAATAGACGAGGCGATAGCCAGACTGGCGCAACTTGATCTTGTAGAGATTCGCCGCGCCGGAAAGGGCAGCACTCGGCACATGCGGATGTTCGAGACGTTCGGCGAGCTTCTTCTTGAACTGTTCCCGGACTGTGGCGCCAAGCCTTTTCCACTCTTTGAGTGCCGTGGCCTTGAACGCCAGTTCATAGGTCATCGAGCGTCACCTTCACGGATTTCTCGTGTCGGCGCTTTTCGACCAGTTTGAGCAATTCCGCGTCGTCGACGAGATCCATCAGGGCGGCGTAGGCCGTCGCCGGCACGCAGTAGAACGCGGGCTCGTTGCGATTCAGCACCACGACCGGCATGCCGTTGCCGCTGGCCACCACCTTCATCGGGTTGGCTTTCAGTTCCGAGATGCTGGCGGCGGTCTCGGTCAGGATCGGGTGTGCCATGGCAGCGGTTCTGGTTGCGAGTGTAGAGACCGGATAATAGGTCTCGTAACTGGTCTCTTTCAAGGCGTGGTGCAATCGTTTGTTCCTAAAAAATGGGTCCATCAGTTGCTTCCCCAATCCTCCGCAAGCCGTTGCGCCTCCAACCAATCCGGCCGAAGGGCGAGCGCACGGTTGAGGCTGGTGCGGGCGGCTTCGGGTTGATGGGCCTGGTGTTGCGCCATCGCGAGGCGTAGCCAGCTGGCGGCGCTGAGGGGACGGAGGCGGGTGGCTTCGGCGAGGGCGCGGATTGCTGCGGCAGTGTCGCCATCGCGGAGCGCGAGCACGCCGAGGTTGTAGTCGGCTTCGGGCAGGAAGGTCGTGGACTGCGCGAGTGCGGCGAGTTGCTCGCGTGCGGCATCGTGGCGGCCCTGGCCGGCGGCGATCAGTGCTTCGATGAATCGTGCGTCCGGCGTCTGTCGTTGCGAGGTGGGCAGATGCGACAGCGACGCCATCGCCTCGGTCCATCGACCTGCACCGGCCTGATGACGCGACAACCGTAGCCACCAGGTCGGACTCGCTTTCGGCATCGCGGCCAGGTGGCGGGCGAGTGCGTCGAGCGCGCCGCCGTCGATGCCGTGATCCAAGGCGGCCAGCGCGCGGTAGGCCTTGGCTTCGTCCGTGCCCAGGTCCGCGGGCGGATTGAAGAGTTGAAGGTCGATCAGTTCGGGCGTGTGCGGTTCGTGTGCGGCCAGGCGTGGTGCGGCCGGTGCGATGTGGCGCACGATGCGGTGATCGGTCATCGTGACTTCGACGACATCCTGGGTGCGTCGTTTCGCCATGTGGCAGGCGACGCAGTCGCGTTGGTCGTCGTGGTCGCCAGTGCCGCCGGCCGGGTCATCGCCTGCTGCACTCGGTTCACCATGGCTGCGCGGCAGGTTTTCATGGCAGGCGAGACAGCGCTCGCGATACCAGCCGCGCGCTGACGCACCGACACGACGCACATGCGGGTCGTGGCAACGGGTGCAGCCCATCTGCGCATCACTCTCGACGTAACACGCGCTTTGCATCATCCGGAACGCGTGATGGTTGATCTGGAAGCGCTCGTCGCGCGGCAGGCGCGCATCCGTCGTGTCGATCGGCAACTGGTGATCGGTCAGCGCCTGGCCCGGCCGGAAGCCATAGAAGCCCTGATCGATGCGGCGCGGCCCGATCACCTCGACCGCGGGCAGCAGATGACACTGGAAACAGATCGCGTTGCGGGTCGGCCAATCCAGCTTGCCGGGCTGGACGATGCTGGACCGAATCTCGGCCAGCGGCGCGCCATCGAGCACCTTGCGCACGTGCGCCGCGCCCGGACCATGGCATCGCTGGCAGCCGATGCCCTGCGGCAACGACGGCGGGAACAGGTCGGGCGACAAGGCGCTGTCCGAACCTTCGGGCGCATCCGGATAGGCGTTGTGGCAGGAAATGCAGCCCTGGGTGATGCGGCGTTCCACGCCCGGGTGGTCGGCCGATTCGTAGCCAGGCGATGCCGCCAGTCGCTGCGATTCCGCGTACCAGGTCACCGGCAGCTGATACAGCTCGCCGGCCTCGGTGCGATGCGCGAAACTTTGCGCGCGATGGCCGGAACCGATGGCCCAATCGACGCGCAAGATCAGCGCATGATCGCCGTCGCGTCCGCGTTGCTCGAACCACAGCGCCTCGTCCTTGCGATACATCCGGTAGCGCTGGCCGGTGCGCGGATGCGTGAACGCGGCCTGCTCGAAGTCTTTGGGCAGCCCGACCTGCAACGGACGCGAGAAGGCGCGGCCCATGCCGACCTCGGCAAACGTCTGCGCGATCCGTTGATGGCAATGGCCGCAGGTGTCGTCTTGCAGATAACCACGCGCCGCGCCCTCGCGCTCCTGCCAGCCGAGGCGGGACAGCACATCCTCCGCCAGGACACTGCAGGTGAGGCCGGAAAGCAGCAGGAGAACCAGTCCGCGCATCATCACGCGATGATACGCGGATGCGCCTCGCCTCAGTCCTCGCGCAAGGCTTCCGTCGGCGCGATGCGCGTGGCGCGGCGCGCGGGCAGCACGGTGGCGAGCAGGGCGGTGGCGAGCAGCAGCATCGGGACGCCGACGTAGGCGGTCGGCGCGAAAGCGAGGGCGCTGCCGAGCGTGCCGCGCATGATCCAGGACACCAGCAGGCAGATCGGCAGACCGAGGGCGACGCCCCAGGCGACCTGCCGCAACGCGCCGCGCAGCACCAGCTTCACGACCCCGAGCGGCGTGGCGCCGAGCGCGACGCGCACGCCGATTTCTCGAGTGCGGCTGGCGACGGTGAAGCGCACCACGCCGTACAGGCCGATCGCCGAAATCAGCAGCGCGACCAGACCGAGGGCGGTCGCCACGCTGCGTGCGATTTCGAACGGCATGCGTTGCAACGCGGCGACGCTGGTCAATCGCCACGGCTCGCAGGGCTGGGCACGATTGCGTTCGTTGCACAGCGCGATCAGATCGCGGGTGATGCTCTCGGCGCGGGCCGGATCGATGGCCAGGATCAATTCATTCATCGCTTCCTGGCCAAGTTGCGCCGGCAAGTAGACGGCGTTCTTGTCCTGGCCGGTGAACAGCAGGCCGCTGGCGATGTCGGCGGCGACGCCGATCACCTCGACCTCGCGATCCTTGCCGATGAAGCCGCCTTCCTCGCCGACGAGGCGCAGGCGCTGGCCGATCGGGTTGCGATCCGGCCACAGGCTGGCGGCGGTCGCGGCGCTGACGATGGCCACGTCGTTGCGATGCTGCGCTTCCTCGGCGCGGAAATCGCGACCTTGCTCGAAGCGGATGCCGAGTGTGCCGAAGTAGCGCTCGTCGACCATGTTCAGACCGAGCGCCAGGCTTTGCCCGTCGACCACGGCCGGCGTGCGCGACTGCCAGCCATACAGCGGCACGCGCATGGCCGAGGTGCTGCCGAGGACGCCCGGCACCTGTTCAATGCGGGCACGCAGCGCCGCATCGGCGGCCGGATGGCGCAAGTCGACCAGGCGCGCCGGATCGAATCCGACATCGATGTGCCGGGCGCGATGCGCGGTCGCGACGATCAAGGCGGCGACGACCAGCAGGACCAGGCTCGCGGCGATCTGCAGGACCATCAGCACGCCGCGCAAGCGGGACGGCGTGATCGAGCCCAGGCTCGCATCGCGGCGGGCACCGGCAGCGAGGTTGCGATTCGTCGCGGCCAGCGCCGGCAGCAGGCCGAAACTCATCGTCGTGAACGCGGCCAGTGCCGTGGCGGCCAGGAAGACGCGACCGTCGATGTGGATGGCGATCGGCTCCATGCCGAGCCCGATCATCACCGACAGGGCGTAGCGATGCAGCGGTTCGACCGTGAGCGCACACAACACCAGTCCGAAGGCCGCGGCGGCGATCGCGAGCAGGCCGCTTTCGGTCAGCAACTGTCGCATCAGCCGCCAGCGCGAGGCACCGACGCTGGCGCGGATCGCGAGTTCCTGGCGTTGCGCGGTGGCGCGCGCCAGCATCAGGTTGGCCAGATTGGCGCAGGCCACGACCAGCACCAGCAGCACGAGGCCGAACACCGGAATGGCCGCGATGTTGAGGTCGGCCGCGTCTTCCGCCGCAAGCAGCGACTTGCGCGGCAACAGGTCCATCGAGGAGACGCGTTCGTCCTGCGCCTGTCGCGAAGGCAGGGCCTGCACCGCCGGCAACAGGCGCTGGCGCAGGCTTTCGGGGCTCGCGCCCTGGGCCAGCAGCACGCTGAGGTCGTAGCCTTCCGAATAGTCGCTGCCGGTGTAGTGGCCGCGCCAGGTGGCGTAACCTTCGGTGGTGATCCAGAACTGCGGCGGCAGCGGCTGCAGGTCGAGAAATTCCGGCGGCATCACGCCGACGACGGTGAAGTCGACGCCGCCGAAGTTGAGGGTCTTGCCGACGATGTCGGGATCGGCTGCGGCCAGTGCCCGCCAGCCCGCGTCGCCGAGCAACAGGGTGGGTGCAGCGCCGGGCGCATCGTCGCGGGCATCGAGGATGCGGCCAAGACGTGGCTGAGCCGAAAGCAGCGGCAGGTAGTCGCCATTGACCGCCATGCCATACGCGGTCCGCGGCGCGTCGCCGCCGAGCATCATGCGGACCATGTTGCTGATCAGCAGGCCGCGGCTTTGTTCGGCAAGGGCAGGGGCGATGCTGCGCAATTCGTCCGCGGTCAGCCGCACGCGTCGATCGCCGTTGTCGCCGTACAGGTCGGCGAGGTCGACCACTTCACCGCGCTGGACGATTTCGGGCGTGCGCAGCAGGTAGCTGCCGTAGATCGAGAACAGCACCAGGTTTACCGCGATGGCGGCGCCGAGGATGGCGATCGCCGACACGGCGAACAGCGGGCTGCGCGCCAGGCTGCGTGCGGCGCGGCGCAGTTCGCCGGTCCACTGGTCGAACCAGGCCAGGCCATGGGCGGCACGCACCGCATCCTTGTGCGATTCGACCATGCCGAGCTCGATGCGCGCGCGGCGCGTCGCCTCGGCCTCGTCGTGGCCGTTGCGGATCAGGTGTTCGCGGCGCGCTTCAAGGTGAAACGCGAGTTCGTCGTCCAGTTCGCGCTCGAAGCGGGCGCGGTGGCGCAGGCGTTGCCAGAGCGATTTCAGGCTCATGCCAGCGCCTCCAGGTTCGGCGTCGCCAGCACCTGGTCGAGCGCGGCGGCGAAGCGGCGCCAGTCGGCCGTGTCCGACTTCAGCCGCGCCTTGCCGTCGCGGGTCAGCACGTAGAACTTGGCGCGGCGGTTGTTCTCCGACACGCCCCATTCGGATTCGATCAGTCCCTGCTGCTCCAGTCGCGCCAGCGCCGGATACAGCGCGCCCTGTTCGACCAGCAGCACGTCCTGCGAGGCGCGCTGGATGCGCAGCAGCACGCCGTAGCCATGCTCCCGTCCCAGCGACACGGCCTTCAACACCAGCAGATCCAAGGTTCCGGGAATGATCGGCGCCGCGCTCATGGTCTCACCTAAGAAGTTTAGGCAAGCCTAGCGGATTCTCCTAAACAATCAAGGAGAGGCGGGCATGACTGACGGCATGGACGCGGTCATTGCGAGCACGACCCTCCATCGTTCGGCCGCCATCGGTTGAGTTGATCGACGAGATGTGCGATTCGTCACCGACTTGGATCATTGGTATGGACAGAAAACAATGAGCGCGGATACTTTGCTGATATCAAAAAATAACGAATTGCTCGCATTGCATCGGGCACTGCTTGAAGCCCGATTCTGTGATGTGCCCAATGACCCGGATGTCTCGGCAAGTCCAATTCTGGCGAGCATCCATGCGCGGGTCATTGAGACTCTCATTCAGACTGCATCGCCTGAGAAGGCAACATCTTGGAAGCACTGGCTTGCGATCTCGCAGAGTCGACGCGAATGGAGGGTGGCCGTTCAACGGGCGGCGGATCATTCCCGTTGGGGCAGGTTCACGCTTGCAGAAAAGCTGGAGATGGCACGGACGCTGCTGACCCCGTTCGATATCGCGGAGTCCGATCTGGTCGGGTTTGTTGGTGAAGCGGATGCCGCTTGCGGAAAGTAGATGCAGACATCCGTTCCACACCAACTTCCGCATCATGCGCAGATGCCTTTGACCATGCGCCACCTCATAGTCATCCTCGGCGACCAGCTCGACGTCGCGTCGGCGGCGTTCGACGGGTTTGATGCGGGGCGGGATGCGGTATGGATGGCCGAGGTGCGCGAGGAGGCGACGCAGGTGTGGTCGCACAAGGCGCGGATCGCCTTGTTTCTCTCGGCGATGCGGCACTTCGCGGAGGCACTGCGCGGTCGCGGCTGGGACCTGCGTTATCGCGCCCACGGGACGCATGATGCCGCCGGCCTCGCCGACGCGCTGAAGGCGGATCTGTCGGCGTGGCGGCCCGAACGCGTGGTGATGGTCCTGGCCGGAGACGGTCGCGTCGATGCCGCGATGCGTGCGGTCTGCGACGAGGTCGGCGTGCCGATCGAGGTCCGCGAGGATCGGCATTTCTACGCCACGCCCGAACAGTTCGCGGCCTGGGCCAACGGTCGGCGCGAGCTGCGGCTGGAATGGTTCTACCGCGACCTGCGCAAGCGCCATCGCGTGTTGATGGACGGCGCCAAGCCGGCGACCGGGCAATGGAACTACGACCACGACAACCGCAACGGCTTCGGGCCGCAGGGTCCGGGTTTCTTGCCGGCGCCGATGCGCTTTGCGCCCGATGCGATCACGCGCGAAGTCATCGATCTCGTCGCACGCGAGTACGCCGATCATCCCGGCGACCTCGAAGCCTTCGACTGGCCAGTGACGGACGAAGACGCCGAAGCCGCGCTCCAGGACTTCATCGCGCATCGCTTGCCCGCCTTCGGGCAGTGGCAGGACGCGATGTGGACCGGCGAACCCTGGCTGTATCACGCGCGTTTGTCGGCGGCGATGAACCTGAAGCTGCTGCCGGCGAAACGCGTGGTCGAGGCCGTCGAAGCCGAATACCGCGCCGGGCGCGTGCCGATCGCCGCGGCCGAAGGCTTCATCCGCCAGATCCTCGGCTGGCGCGAACACGTGCGCGGCCTGTACTGGTGGCGCATCGATCAATGGGCGACCGACAACGCGCTCGATGCCCATGCGCCGTTGCCCGCGTTCTACTGGACCGGCGACACCGACCTGCGCTGCCTGCGCGAGGCCATTGGGCAGACGCTGCGCTTCGGTTACGCCCACCACATCCAGCGGCTGATGGTCACCGGCCTGTATGCGCTGCTCGCGGGCGTCGACCCGCAGGCCGTGCATCGCTGGTATCTGGCCGTCTACGTCGACGCGGTCGATTGGGTCGAAGTGCCGAACACGCTCGGCATGAGCCAGTTCGCCGACGGCGGGGTCATGGCCAGCAAGCCCTACATCGCCAGCGGCAAGTACATCGACCGCCAAAGCAACTACTGCCGCGGCTGCCGCTACAAGCCGGAACAGATGCTGGGCGACCATGCCTGTCCGATC
>CALMWD010000036.1 GCA_937873105.1 uncultured Rhodanobacteraceae bacterium | reverse complement strand
ACTCGCATTCGGCTGGTCGGGCGCGTCGGATTCGAGCAGCAGATGCTCGATCGGCATGGTCGCGACGAGACCGCGCAGCCGCTGCGCGCGCGCATAGGTCACCGGACCGCCGATGCCGAGATGGAAACCGAACTGGAACAGCTGCCGCGCCTGCTCGGCGCTGCCGCCGAAGCTGTGCACGACGCCGCGCAAGCCGCCGATGCGGCGCAGGCGCAGGATGACTTCGTCGACCGCGCGCCGCGCATGCAGGATCAGGGGCAGGTCGAATTCGCGGGCCAGGCGCAGCTGGGCATCGAACAGGTGGCGCTGGCGTTCGGGATCGAGTCCGTCGACATGGAAGTCGAGGCCGCATTCGCCGACCGCGACGGCCGGTTCGACGGCCAGGCGCTCGCGCACCACGTCCACGTCGGCGTCGGCGTGCTGGTCCAGGTACATCGGATGCAGTCCGTAGGCGGCGAACCGATCCGTGCGGCCGCGACACAGGGCCGCCAGCGCGGGGAAGGTCGCGGCAGACACCGCCGGCACGATCTGCGCGACCACGCCGAGCGAGGCCGCGCGCGCGACCACGGCGTCGCGATCGGCGTCGAATTCCGGGGCGTCGAGATGGCTGTGGCTATCGATCAGACGCATGCGGCAGCGGCGGCGGTGCGGAGGGCGATACCGCCTGCTTGTCGCGCTTCCAGGCCGCGAACAGCAAGGTGAGCGCCCCGAACAGCAGTTCGTCGACAAAGGGAACCAGGTCCGGGACCAGCACGTCGACGAGAAAGAGGGACGCCGTGACCAGGAACAGGTTGCGAAAGCGCAGGCGTGCGAGATAGGCGAGGATGAATGCGGGCATGCGGACCTCCACGACTAGGCGGGCGCGGCGGAATATCGCATGCTCCGGCCATGCGCAGGCTGAAGACGCTGTGGATCGCGACGCTGCTGACGACGACGCTGACGGCAGCGGCGCAGACGCGCGTCTACCGTTGCCAGGACGCGCGCGGCCAGTGGGTGTTCCAGGGGCGACCGTGCAGCGGCGAACTGAACGCACCCGCGGCACCCGCATCGCGATCCGCGCCTGGCACCGCGGCGCGCCAGGACGTCGTGCCGGCGCGTTGCGACAGTACGCCGCAACGCTTCAGCTTCGCCGATCCGGCCGTCGATGGCGCGGTCTTCGACCTGGTGCTGAGCCGCGATGCCAGCGGCTACCAGATCGTGCTCAACCTCGGCGGCGTGATCGAACGCGAGGACGGTCCGGTGCCGGCCCAGTTCAGCCCGCGTCTCGGCGTCCAGGGGCTGCGCTTCGACCAGGGCGAGCTGATCGCGCCGGACTTCCGCCGCGGCGACAAGCAGCTGGGCTACGGCTATGCCCGCTCGGCCATGTTGCTCGATCGCGCCGCCAAGGCGGTCAGCATCGATGCCGAGATCGAGCCCGAAGGCTATGCGCAATCGCTGTGGTCGGCGCCGATCGCGGCCAGCGTGCTGACGGCGCTGCGTTCCGAGATGTTGCGTTGCCACCTGCTGCGCGAACGCGCGCGCCAGGCTTCACAGGCGCAACGCGAACAGCAGGCCGCCGAGGCCGGTGCGCAGGACGGCCAGTGAGGCGCCGCGCAGGCGTGCCGAGACGGGCCATGTAGACCGCGGCCCCGGCCAGCAGGGCGCCCGAGGCAACGATGGTCAACAGGGTCGGAACATCGAGCTTGGCCTTGGCCATCGGTGCGATCTCGCTGACGTGTCGTCGCGAGTATCGCAGAATGCCGGGCCACGCCAAGACACCCGAGCCGACCCGATGCAGAAGCCGCCCGACGAACGCGTTCGCAGCTATTACGAAGCCAGCGCCGGACCGACGCCGGGCCACGCCGCCGTGGTCGCCGACGGCAGCGCGCGCACCATCGTGGTCGGCGGCGGTTATGCCGGCCTGGCGACGGCGCGCGGCCTGATCGACCGTGGCGACCGCGACGTGCTGGTGGTCGAGGCCGAACACGTGGGCTTCGGCGCCTCCGGCCGCAACGGCGGCTTCGTCTTCGGCGGCTATTCGCTGGGCGAAGCCAGCCTGCTGCGCCAGCTGGGAGCGGACGCCGCCCGGCGCGTCTATGCGCGGTCGATCGCGGCGGTGAACCTGATCCGCCGCCGTCTGTACGAACACGCGATCGAGTGCGATGCGGTCGACGAGGGCGTGTTGTGGGCGAACTGGTTCCGCGACGACTCGGTGCTGCGCGAACGCGCCGAATTGCTGAAGCGGCATTTCGACACCGACTGGGAATGGGTCGATGCAGCGCGTCTGCGCGGCATGCTCGATTCGCCGCGTTATGGCGCCGCGCTGTTCGAACGCAATGCGCTGCACCTGCATCCGTTGAAGTATGCGCGCGGTCTGGCCGGCAGCGTGGTCGCCGGCGGCGGGCGGGTGGCCGAAGGCACGCGCATCGTCGCCCTGGCGCGCGACGCGGAGGGCTGGCGCCTGCGCACCGATGCCGGGCACACGCTGCGCTGCGAGCGGGTGGTGCTGTGCTGCGGCGGCTACCTCGCCGGACTGCGGCCGGCGATCGACCGATCGATCCTGCCGATCGCGACCTATGTCGTCGCCACAGCGCCGCTCGGCGAGCGCCTGGCGCAGCTGTTCCCGGGCACGCGCGCGGCGGTCTACGACTCGCGCTTCGCGTTCGACTACTACCGGCCGCTGGCGGACACGCGCCTGCTCTGGGGCGGACGCATCTCGATACGTGATCGCTCTCCCGCGCAGGTCGCGGCCTTGCTGCAGCGGGACATCGCCCGGGTATTTCCGCAACTCGGCGCGGTGCCGATCGACTACGCCTGGAGCGGCCTGATGAGTTACGCCCGGCACGAGATGCCGCAGATCGGCGAACTCGAACCCGGGCTCTGGTACGCGCAGGCGTTTGGCGGTCATGGCCTGGCGACGACCACTGCAGCCGGGGAACTGCTGGCCGAGGCGCTGTGCGGCGATCGCGGCGGACTCGCCGACTATCGGGGCTACGGCCTGCCCTGGGCCGGCAAGCCCTTCGGCTTCCTTGCCGCGCAGGCGACCTACTGGTGGTTCCAGGGCCGCGATGCGTACAAGGATTGGCGCGAATCAGCGCGTTGAGGCCGGCGCCTGCATCTGCCGGTCGAGCAGTTGTTCGACCCAGGTCGCGAGGCGGCGCATCGGGTCGACGGCATCGGGCGGCGTGTGCCGCAAGGTGTGGCGCAGCGGGATCGGGTCGAGCACGAGGCGCGCCCGATCCAGCGGCAACGACGGCGCCTGCGGCTCCGGCGTGAGCAGGTAGCAGCGCAGCGCGTGCTCGCGCATCGTCGCCCAGTTCGGGGTTTCTCCGGCCAGGTAGCGATCGAACAGGTCGCGCCAATGCCAGTTGGTGTCGCTGCTGCGGGCCGCCGGACCTTGCAGCAGACGATTGCCGAACCAGGCCAGCACGATCTTGGCGACGAACTGTTCGATGGAGCGGAAGGGCAGATGCGCCAGCGCGACATCGGCCAGGGCCGGCGGCGGCGGCTGCGGCAGCCATTGGCCGTCCTGCTGCGCGAGCAGGGCGTGGTTGCCGTGGCTGATCTCCTGGCGTTGCGCGACGAAGTCGCGGCCGAGCACGAGCTTGGTCATGGCCTCGACCTCGGCAGTGGCCGCGAGCCGGATGCGTTCGAACGGATGCACGGCCGGCGGCGGCGCGTCCTCCGGCACGTAGTTGCGCCAGGACAGCGAGGCGTGGGCGCCGGCGCGCAAGCCGGCCAGCCGCGCTTCGAGCAGCGCGCGCGACGGCGCGAGGATGAATTCGTCGGCATCCAGCGCGAACACGTGGTCGGCGCCGTAGCGGTGGAAGGCGAGCCGCGCCAGTTCGCCGATGCGGTCGCCCTGGCGGAAGGCGATCGCGGTGTCGCGCATCAGTTCCACCGGCAGGCCTTCCGCGCGCAGCGCCGACAGGATGGCGACGGTGGCGTCGCTGCTCTGGTGGTCGATCACCAGCAGCTGATCGAGCAGCGCCAGATTGTGGCGGACGAAGGCCTCGATGATGTCGGCCTCGTTCTTGATCATGACCGCGCCGACGAGCTTCATCGGCGCGGTTCCGCGGTTCGCGGCGGCATGGTTCAGACGCGTTCGAAGATGCCGGCGGCGCCCATGCCGGTGCCGATGCACATGGTGACCATGCCGTACTTCTGCTGGCGGCGCTTGAGGCCATGCAGCAGGGTGGCGACGCGGATCGCGCCGGTCGCGCCGAGCGGATGGCCGAGCGCGATGGCGCCGCCGAGCGGATTGATCTTCGACGCGTCGAGGCCGAGATCCTGGATCACCGCCAGCGCCTGCGCGGCGAAGGCTTCGTTGAGCTCGATCCAGTCGAGATCGTCCTTGGACAGGCCGGCCTGCTTGAGCGCCTTCGGAATCGCCGCGATCGGGCCGATGCCCATGATGTCCGGCTTGACGCCGGCCACCGCGAACGACACGAAACGCGCGATCGGGGTCAGGTTGAACTCCTTGATCGCCTTCTCGCTGGCCAGCAGCACCGCACCGGCGCCGTCCGACATCTGCGAACTGTTGCCGGCCGTCACGGTGCCGCCGGCGCGGAACACGGTCTTGAGGCCGCCGAGCGCTTCCAACGTGGTGTCGGCGCGCGGACCCTCGTCCTGCCGGATGGTCTTGCGCACGACGCGCACGTCGCGCTTGTCGAGGTCGGGCAGGCGGTCGTCGATCTCGCAGGGAAGGATCTCGTCGTTGAACTCTCCCGCGGCAATGGCTGCGGCCGCCTTCTGGTGGCTGGCGAGCGCGAACTGGTCCTGCGCCTCGCGCGTGACCTTCCACTGCTCGGCGACCTTCTCGGCGGTGATGCCCATGCCGTAGGCGATGGCGATGTTCTCGTCCTGGAAGACCGCCGGGTTCATCGCGATCTTGTGACCCATCATCGGGATCATGCTCATCGACTCGGTGCCGGCGCCGATCATCAGGTCGGCCTCGCCGAGGCGGATGCGGTCCGCGGCCAGGGCCACGGCCTGCACACCCGAGGAGCAGAAGCGGTTGATGGTCATCGCGCCGATGCCGTTCGGCAGGCCGGCGAGCAGCATGCCGATGCGCGCGACGTTCATGCCTTGCTCGGCTTCCGGCATGGCGCAGCCGACGATGATGTCGTCGATGCGGCTGCGGTCGAGTTGCGGCAGCGGGTCGAGGATGCCGCGCAGGCTGTGCGCAAGCAGGTCGTCCGGTCGGGTGTTCTTGAACACGCCGC
>CALMWD010000035.1 GCA_937873105.1 uncultured Rhodanobacteraceae bacterium | reverse complement strand
GCACGGCCCCCGCGGCCAGGCCGACGCCGAGCATTACCACCATCACCTTCCATCCGCCGAAGGCGCCCAGCCAGGCCAGGCGACCGTTGGCCAGCAGCAGGCCGGCGGCGATCGGCAGCAGCAGCGCGGCGACCACCGCCAGCGCCAGCGGCACGACCAGGCCCATCGCATCGGCGCCGCCGGGCACGCGACCGGCGTAGGCGCCGCTCATCAGCAGGTTGGCGAGCAACAGCAGGCCGGCGAGCACGGCCGCGGCGGTGGCGAGCAGGGACAGGACCATGCGGGCTCCGGGATGGGTGATCAACGCCATGACGCGGCGTCCGGCGCGGGTTCGACCCGGGTCAGGGCGTGCACCGGCGCCAGGCGCTGGAACACGTCGGCGGGCAGGGCGGCGTAACGTCCGACCTCGGCCTCGCGACAGGCATGGCGCAGCAGGTCGAGGTCGCCGGCCAGCACCACGCGCAGTTGCAACGGCACCAGGCGCGGGTCGGCGGCGAGCGCCTGCAGGGCGCGCAGGCTGGAATGGGTCACCGTCGCATCGACCGGGAAATCCTGGGCGGCATCGGCGGCGCGCAGGGCGTCGATCGCGTACCAGAGCAGGCCGCGGGCCGGTGCGGTCGCGTCCTCGGCCAGGCGCTCGATCCGCGCGGCGTCGATCAAGTCGCGCAGGCGATGCACGCCGCCGCCTTCGCGCGCGCAGTTGTGCATCGCGGCGATGGCGCGTTCGACCAGCACGCGCAGCGTCTGCGGCCAATCGTCCTGCAGGGCCAGCGCGGCGCGTTCCAGCAGGCGCGCCATCGCGAGCACTTGCGCCCACAGCGGCAGTTCGGCGAGTGCGGCGGCGCCCGCGAACAGGGCGGCGCCGGCGCCGTCGGGGCGGTCGTCGTGCGCTCGGGCTTCGTTGGCGGTCATGGCATTCCGGATCGGCGAGCGGCGGTCGCTCGATCCGGGATACGCAGGATTCGTCCGCGACCGGACAGGCCGTCGCGCCGTGGCTCAGGGCGCGGTCGGCGCGGCGAACTTGCGTGCGAAGAAATCGCCTTCGTTCCAGCGCGGGCGCTCGGGCGCAGCGGCGATGCGTTCGGCCACCAGCGCGTTCAGCGCGGCGATGCGCGCCGCGGTCGGGTAGTGGATCGGCTGGTCCGCGTCGTCGCTGGGGCGGTGATAGTGCTGGCTCAGGAAGCCATCGAGGCTGGCCAGGCCGTCGAAGTGCGGATCGCGGCCCTTGACGCCGCCGTCCAGGTACACCGCCGGAATGCCGGCGCGGATGAAGGCGTACTGGTCGCTGCGCACGAACACGGTTTCTTCCGGCTTCGGGTCCGGCGACAGGGCCACGCCGACCTGCTGCGCCGCGGCTTCGACCACGGCCTGCAGGCTGGAATGTTCGATGCCGACCGGGACCACGTCGGCGAGATCGCCGAGCACGACCGGCATGTCCATGTTGACGTTGGCGACGATGCCGGCCTTCGGCACCGGCGGCGCGGCCACGAAGTGGTGGGCGCCGAGCAGGCCCTTCTCCTCGGCGGTCAGCGCGACGAACAGCACCGAGCGCGCCGGCCGCTGCGGCGCGGCGGCCAGGGTCCGCGCCGCTTCCAGCAGGATCGCGACGCCGAGCGCATTGTCGAGCGCGCCGTTGTAGATGCCGTCGCCGTCGATCTCGGCCCCGAGGCCGAGATGATCGAGGTGCGCGGTCAGCACCACGTGTTCGGCGGCCCGGGCCGGATCGGCGCCGGGCAGGCGCGCGACCACGTTGGCGCTCTCGGCGGGTGCCGTCCGCGTCGCCTGCGCCAGCGTGGCGGTGCCGGGCAGGTCGAAGGCCTTCAGGCGGTTCTCGCGCATCATCGCGAACACTTCGTCGGCGCGGTAAGGCGAGCCGGCGAACAGCGTCTCGGCCAGGGCCGCGCGCAGGCTCACGCGCACGCGCAGTTCCGGGAAGCTGTCGACGGCGAGGCCGTCGGCGTCGCGCAGGCGCATGCTGGCCGCGCCCCAGTTCTTTGCGCCCAGCGCCCAGGGCCGCTTCTCCTCGTCGCGCGGGTCGCCGATCGAGATCGTGCCGATGGCGCCGCGTTCGGCCAGCAGCCGCGCCTTCTCCATGCGCGAAGCGTGGAAGGCGCGCTCGTCGTTCGACAGGTTCGATGGCGCATTGGCGAGCACGACGGCGATCTTGCCGCGCAGGTCGACGCCGGCGAAATGGTCCTGGCCGAGTTCGGGTGCATGCACGGCCTGGCCGACGAAGACCAGGGGCGCGGTGACGATGCCGCTGGCCTCGTTGAAGTTCGCGTAGGGCACGTAGTCCTGTTCGAACGCGAACTCGCGGGTCGCGCCGTCGCGGTTCAGGGCGACGCGCGCGCCCTCGCGCAACGCTTGTGCGCGCAGCAGCGGCACCGGCTGCAGGAACCCGGCCTCGGCGCCCGGTTCCAGCCCGAGCTTGCGCAGCTGGCCGGCGACATACAGCGCGGCGAGATCGTAGCCGCGGGTGCCGGCTTCGCGGCCCTCGAGCAGGTCGTCGGCGAGGAAGCGCAGGTCGGCCTCGATGCGCCCGGCCGCGCCGGCATCGGGCGCCGCGCGCTGGGCGCGTTCGGGCGCGGGTTCGCGGTTGCAGGCGGCAAGCAGCGCCAACGCGAGGGCGGTGGCGGACCAGGCGGTGCGACGGCGCATCATCGATACGGCTCCAGCGGCGAGGGAGCACGCACGCTAGCAGTGCGCTCGCGCCGCGCCGTGCGGCACGGGACGAGCCGTTCGCTTCAATCCACGAGCGGCAGGCGCATGCGCAGCCAGTGGCCGGTGTCGGGCGCGCTCGCGGCGATGCTGTCGAGCTGGCCGCCCAGCGCGGCGACACTTTCGCGCAACAGGCCGAGGCCGAGCCGATGCAGGTGCGCGTCGCGGGCCGGGCTGCGCGGGTGTTCGGCGAGCAGCGCGCGCAAGGCGCCGTCGTGGTCGGACAAGGTCAGCACCGCCTCGCCGCCGGCATCGCGCAGCACCGCGTCGATGTTGCAGTCGGCCGGGTTCTGGCGCAGCGCATGGTCGAGCAGTTCGGTGCACAGGTGCGACCACACCTCGACGCTGCCGGCGACGCGCAGGCCGGGCGCGATGCGGCCGCGCAGGCGTTGCTGGCGCTGGCGTGCGCGCGCATCGGCTTCGCCCAGGCCGCGCTCCAGCACCTCGGACAGGTCGCTGCGCGCGTTTGCGTCGGCGTCGACGCTGCGCGCCGATTCGCGCAGGCGCAGCACGACCTGCATCATCTCGCTGGCCTGGCGCGCGATCGCCGCCATCGGCCGCGCCAGGTCGGGGTCGGCGTGGTGGGTGGCGAGCAGGCGTTCCGCGGCGCCGCGGATGTCGGCCAGCGGCGCCTGCAGGTCCTCGCCGGCCAGCGCGAGCAGGCCCTGGTTGAGTTCGGCCGCGGCCTGGGCGCGCCGGCGTTCGCTCTCGGCCTCGGCCAGGGCGCGCTGCAAGGCCTCGCCCTGCACCCGCAGGGCTTCGGCGCGCAGGCGCCGCTCGCGGCCGATCCAGTACAGCAACACGATCGCGGTCAGCGCGGCGATGCCGAGTCCCATCGCGCTGCGCAGCAACAGGCGGCTGCGCGCCAGTTCCGCGGCCTGCGCGGTTTCCCGCTCGCGCAGCAGGGCGAAGTCGCTCTCGGCCTGCTGGCGTTCGTAGCGGGCGCGCACCACGGCGACGCGGGCTTCGTCCTGCTGCGCGCGCACGGCGTCGCGTTCGCGCTCGATCTCG
>CALMWD010000034.1 GCA_937873105.1 uncultured Rhodanobacteraceae bacterium | reverse complement strand
CACGGCGCTGGAAGTGGCGCTGGCCAAGGGCGAGAAGCGCGTCACCTTCGGCGACAAGACGGTCGAGTATCGCTCGGTCGAGGAACTGAAGGAAGCCATCCGCGCCGTCGAACGTGGGCTCGCCGAACAGGCGGCCCAAACGGGACTGATCCCGCCCCCGGCGCGGCAGATTCGCCTCACCACGACCAAGGGATTCTGATGGGCATGTTCAAGACACTCCGCCGAAAGCTCTTCGGCGGAAATTCAACATCGGCGACCTATGACGGCGTCGGTGGCGGACGTCGCTCCATCGCCTGGTCGGTCGGCAATCCGGGTGCCGTCGCGGCCTTGCTCTACACGCAGTCCGATCTGCGCGCCAAGAGCCGTGATCTGGTTCGACGTAATGCCTGGGCCAACTCTGCGCTGGAGTCCTATGTCGCCAACGCCATCGGCACCGGCATCAAGCCGCAGTCGATGGTGCAGGATGCCACGACCCGCGAAGCCATCCAGTCCTTGTGGCGCGATTGGTGCGTCGACGCCGATGCGGCGGGACTCACGGATTTCTACGGCCTGCAGGCATTAGCCTGTCGCGCCATGCTGGAAGGTGGTGAGGTGATCGTGCGCCTGCGCTACCGGCGACCGGAAGATGGGCTGACAGTCGGGCTGCAACTTCAGGTACTCGAGCCCGAGCATCTGCCGGTGACGCTCAATACCGTCGCCCCCAACGGCAATGTGATTCGCGCCGGCATCGAGTTCGATGCGCTCGGGCGCCGGGTGGCTTACCACCTGTACCGCTCGCACCCCGAGGACGGCATGCTGGCACCGATGTCCGGCAATGGTGGGCTGGCCACGGTGCGTGTCGATGCCGCCGAGGTCATCCATCTGTTTCGGCCCCTGCGCCCCGGCCAGATCCGGGGCGAACCGTGGCTCGCACGTGCGCTGGTCAAACTCAACGAACTCGACCAGTACGACGATGCCGAACTGGTGCGCAAGAAGACCGCCGCGATGTTCGCCGGCTTCGTCACGCGCCTGTCTCCCGAGGACAACCTGCTTGGCGAAGGCTCGGCCAACGCGGATGGTGTGGCACTCGCCGGACTTGAGCCCGGCACAATGCAGATTCTGGAACCGGGCGAGGACATCAAGTTCTCGTCCCCAGCCGATGTCGGCGGTTCCTACGCCGAGTTCCTGCGCATGCAGTTCCGCGCTGTGGCGGCGGCGATGGGCATCACCTACGAGCAACTGACCGGGGATCTCACCCAGGTCAATTACTCCTCGATCCGCGCTGGCCTCTTGGAGTTCCGCCGCCGCGTCGAAGCCCTGCAGCACGGCGTGATCGTTCATCAGTTGTGCCGGCCGATCTGGCAGGCATGGATGGCGCAGGCGGTGCTCGAAGGCGCACTGACCCTGCCGGGCTTTGCCCGGGGCGATGCGACCCAGCCGCGCGCGTTCCTCGCCGTGAAGTGGATTCCGCAAGGCTGGCAATGGGTCGATCCACTCAAGGAAGCCGATGCCATGAAGGCCGCGATCCGCTCCGGCCTGATGTCGCGCTCCGAAGCCATCTCGGCCAACGGCTACGACGCCGAGGACGTCGATCGCGAGATTGCGGCCGACAACGCGCGTGCCGACGAACTCGGACTGGTCTTCGATTCCGACCCGCGCCACGAACTGCCGACGGCAGCGCCGGCTCCGGTCGTTCCGCCTGATTCACACCCGCAAGGAAACTGACATGCCGCTACCGCACCTGGCGTCCCGTCTCTACGGGACGCCGCTCCTCGTTGCGCGCTCGAAGCTGGACATCATCCTGTCCGTACTCGGCGAGCGCATCCACTGGCCCGAACCGCAGTCCGCCATTCCGCTGCCACCCTCGCGTGTGCAGACCGATGCTCCCTTCGGCATCGCGGTGGTACCGATCCACGGCACGCTGGTTCGGCGCGGCCTTGGTCTGGATGCCGCCTCGGGGCTGACGTCCTACGGCGAGATCGGCGCGATGCTCGATGCTGCGCTGGCCGATCCAACCGTGGCCGGCATCCTGCTCGACGTTGATTCCCCCGGCGGTGAAGCGGGCGGTGTCTTCGAACTGGCCCGCCAGATTCGTGCTGCCGATGCCCGAAAGCCGGTGTGGGCGATTGCTTCAGACAGTGCCTTCTCGGCCGCCTATGCGATTGCCTGTAGTGCATCGCGACTCTATGTCACCCAGACCGGCGGCATCGGTTCGATCGGCGTCATTGCCATGCACGTCGATCAGTCGGTGCGCGATGCCCAGGAGGGTTATCGCTACACGGCAATCACGGCGGGCGACCAGAAGAACGACTTCTCGCCGCACCAACCGCTCGACAAGGATGCCTCGGCACGACTGCAGGCCGAGGTCGATCGCTTGTACGGGATCTTCGTCGATCACGTCGCAGGCATGCGTCAGTTGGAGTCGCGCTTCGTGCGCTCCACGCAAGCTGGTCTGTATTTCGGCCCCGAGGCGGTGGCTGCCGGTCTGGCCGATGCCGAGGGCGGTCCGGCCACAGCACTGGCCGACT
>CALMWD010000033.1 GCA_937873105.1 uncultured Rhodanobacteraceae bacterium | reverse complement strand
AGCGCATGGCGCGATAGGGGTCGTAGTCGCCGCGGCTGCCGCGGTCGTTGCGGTAAGCGTCGAGCGGGTTGCGCTTGGCCACCGGATAGGCGAAGGTCAGCGCCAGCGCGTCGGCCAGGTCTGGCGACCCGCCGCCCTGCAGCCGCTTCTTGATCTCGTCCTTGGGCTCGAGCACCCGGCGCCCGGCGGCGTCGTACCAATACACGGGCGTGGCCAGCTCCTGCTTGAGCGCGTTGTCGTTCGGGATCGCGCCGCCCATGCGCAGCCAGTCGGCCACCTCGAACCACATCTCGCCGCGCCGGTTCAGGAATAGCGCAGGGTTCGTCGCCTTGCCGCCGAAGGGCACCTCGACCACGTCGTGGCCGAGCTGGCGCAGGCGGTCGATCACGCCGGCCCCGGCGCCCGAGTCGATGAACACCGCGTCGGGCTTCCAGTCCTGGATCTTCGCCGCCACCCGCGCGGCAAGTTCCATGTTGTCGATGCCGCGGAAGACGGCGGGCGCAAAGGCCTGCAGTCCCTGGCGCGCGAAGATCACGCTGCGGTCGTCGCCGAAGCGCGCCGGATCAACGCCCAGGATGCGCGGCGCGTCCTTGATGTCGTCCGGGCGCAGCGTGCGGCGCGCGGCCTCCTCGGCATCGGCCAGGCTGATGAGCTGGTCGTCGCCCGCCGCGGTGAAATCGCACAGGTACTCGCGCGCAAACGAGGTTTCGTTCATGTCGCGGCGCAAGCGCTCGACCTCCTCGGCGTCGATCGCGTTCGTGTCGAAGACGGTGTAGCGCGCGCAATGCCAGTCCGGCAGCGCCTCGGCCCGATAGTAGAGCTCGGAGAACAGGTTGATGCCCTGCGGCGTGCCGATGAAGAGCGCCCAGCCTTTGCGGTCGGACAGCGCGGGCTGGATGATGTCGTTCCACACCTCGGGCTTGATCTGCGCCACCTCGTCGATCACGCAGCCATCGAGGCGCACCCCCCGCATTGCGTCCGGGTTGTCGCCGCCGAAGATGCGGATCACCGCGCCGTTGTGCTTGAAGCGCACCCACAGCTCGCCCTCGTTGACCTCGATCGCCTCATGTTGGCGCAATGGCTCGATCTTCTGCTTCAGGCGCGCCCAGGCGATCGCCTTCGCCTGCTTCAGGTAGGGCGCGACGTAGAAAAACTGCCCGAGATCCTTGTCGAACTGCAGCGCCTTGTCGAGCAGTTCCATGATCGCAAGCTCGGTCTTTCCGGCCCGGCGGTGCAGCGCCAGGACCGAGAAACGCAGCAGCCGCCGGTGGCATTCCTGCTGCCAGTCGCGCGGCGTGTAGTCGAGTCGCAGCCTGATCACCGCGCAATCCCGGTGACGACCTGGATCTGAATCCCGCCCTCGTGTTGCACGCGCTCGACATGCAGGCCGCTGGCCTTGCCGCGGGCAAGCTCGGCACTCACCGCGGCGGAATACTTGCCGTCGGCCTCGGCCAGGTCGCGCAGTCGCTGCAGGTCCGCCAGGTGCTGCTCAAGCGTGATGCCCACCTTGGCGATGATCGGCGCGCGCAGCTCGGCAACCCTTGCGGCAACCTTGGCGTCTGCCATGAGCCGGCTTGCAGACTGGTGCACGGCGTCCGGCTTCCAGTTGCGCGACCTTGGGTAGGCCTCTCGATGCGCATCGGCCTGCGACTTCCCGCTGGCCACCAGTTGGGCGAACGTCTCGCGCTGCGGAGACAGGGGCTTCGCCTCCTTCACTCTCGTTCCTCCAATTCCCTGGCGCACTCGCGGAATGCCTGCGCCA
>CALMWD010000032.1 GCA_937873105.1 uncultured Rhodanobacteraceae bacterium | reverse complement strand
CAGGTGCAGCAACGTGGTCTTGCCCGAGCCCGACGGTCCCATCAGCGCGACGAAGTCGCCCTCGGGAATGTCGAGGTCGATGCCGTGCAGCACCTCGATGCGCTGCGCACCGCGTTCGTAGACCTTGGTCAGGCCGCGGATTTCGATCAGGGCCGACATGGCTCAGGCTTTCTTCGCGGCCACGCGCGCGCCGTCGCGAACCTGGTCGAAGGGGCCGAGCACCAGCTGCTCGCCGCCTTTCAGGCCCTTCGTGACCAGCTGGTCGGCGTCGCGTTTCTCGCCGAGCACCACCGGCACGCGCCTGGCGCGGCCTTCGGCCGTGACCACGAAAACCGCGACGTCCTTGTCCTGGCCGGCCACGGCACGCGTCGGCACCCACACCCCTTCGCGTTTCGGCGCGCCCGGCTTGCGCTCTTCGAGGAAGCTCACGCGCACGCCCATGTCCGGCACGATGCGCGCATCCTTGCTGCCGAGCGCGATGCGCACCTTGACCGTGGCCTTGGTGCGATCGGCCGCGGGAATGATCGCGATGACGCTGGCCGGGATGTTCCAGTCCGGATAAGCGTTCAGCACCACGTTGACCGGCTGGTTCGCGGCGACGCGATTGATGTAGGCCTCGTTGACGTCGACCTGCACTTCCAGCGACTCCATGTCGACGATGGTGCCGATGCCGGTGCGGGTGAAGCCGCCGCCGGCCGAGATCGGCGAGATCATTTCGCCCGGCTGGGCCGCCTTGACCGTGACCACGCCGGCGAAGGGCGCGCGCACCTGCATGTTGGCGAGCTGGTTGCGCGCCGCCTCGAGCTGGCGCTCGGCGACCGGGATCTGCGCCTGCGCGTTCGCGAGGCGGGCGCGCAGCGCGTCGACCTGGGTCGCGGCGGCGTCGAGCGCAGCCTGCGAGCTGAGCTTGCGCGCCGCCAGGTCGCGCTGGCGCGCCAGTTCGCGTTCGGCATCGGCCAGGGTGGCGCGGATCTCGCCGAGTGCGGTCTTCGCGGCGTTCAGCCGGGCCAGGGCCAGGCCTTCCTCGGTGCGGGCCTCGGTGTCGTCGAGATAGGCGACGACCTCGTCGGCGGCGACGCGCTGGCCTTCCTCGATCAGCACCTCGCGTACCTTGCCCGTGACCTTCGACGACACCGTCGCCTGGCGGCGCGCGGTGACGTAGCCGGAGGCATCCAGCACCGAGGCGTTCTCGTCGCTGGCGGCCGCGCGCGCCTCGGCGATCTCGACGACGACCGGGCGCCCGCCGGACAGGGCCACGACCACCGCGACGGCAATCGCGACGAATCCGCCGATCCAGGGCCAGCGCCGCCGCTTCGGCGCCGCATTCTTGCGGTCGATGCGCAGCTGCGCGATCAGGGCTTCCTGACGGTCCATGCGAAAGACTCCGGTAGTGGATGCGGAACGATAGCGCCACAGTCTGCCCGCCGCCCCCGTGCAGCCGAAGTGACAGCCGTCACCGGGTCATTGTGTAATCGCGGCTCCCTCGACGTCGCCCCGGACCTGGCCGCCCATGACCCCCTACGTCTTCCCGCCCGCGGCGCCGCCGTCCGTTCCCGTCGTCGGCAGCGACGCCCGCTTCCCGGTGCGGCGCATCTTCTGCGTCGGCCGCAACTACGAGGAGCACGCGCGCGAGATGAAGGCGACGGTGTCGCTGGACGCGCCGGTGTTCTTCGCCAAGCCCGCCGACGCCCTGGTCACCGACGGCGCCGACGTGCCCTACCCCTCGATGACCGAGGACCTGCACCACGAAGTCGAGCTGGTCGTCGCGCTGCAGTCCGGCGGCCGCGACCTCGACGAATCCGCCGCGCGCGCCGCGATCTACGGTTATGCCGTCGGCCTCGACCTGACCCGGCGTGACCTGCAGGCCCAGGCCAAGGCCAAGGGCACGCCCTGGGACACGGCCAAGGGCTTCGACGCCTCGGCCCCGATCGGCGCGATCACGCCGGTCGCGCAGTGCGGGCATCCGGCCGCCGGCGAACTGCGCCTCGACATCAATGGCGCGACGCGCCAGCGCGCCGACATCGCCACGATGGTGATGGCCCCGGCCGCCATCCTCGTGGCGCTGTCGCGCTATTACGCGCTGCGCGCCGGCGACCTGCTCTACACCGGCACGCCCGCGGGCGTCGCCGCTTTGCAGCGCGGCGACGTCTTCGTCGCCACCTTCCCCGGCCTCGCCGACCTGCGCGGCCGGATCGTCTGAACCCACGAGAGGAGCAAGCCATGGGCATGATGTCGGAATTCAAGGCTTTCGCGATGCGCGGCAATGTCGTCGACATGGCCGTCGGCGTGGTCATCGGCGCCGCCTTCGGCAAGATCGTCAGCGCGCTGGTCGACAAGATGATCATGCCGATCGTCGGCTACCTGACCTCGGGCCAGAACTTCGGCGACCTGGCGGTGAAGCTCGGCACCAATGCCGACGGTACGCCCGCGGTGAGCATCGGTTACGGCGCTTTCCTGCAGTCGACGCTCGACTTCGTCATCGTCGCCTTCGTGCTGTTCCTGGTGATCAAGGCCATGAACAAGATGAAGAAGGCCGAGGAAGCCGCCCCGGCCGCGCCGCCGGCGCCGAGCGAGCAGGAAAAGCTGCTGGCCGAGATCCGCGACCTGCTCAAGCAGCGCTGATCGCGGCGCGGTTTGGCACCGCCGCCGGTTTCCGGCGCTAAGCTTGGCTGTCCGGCCGCCGCCGCGGCCGCGGGAATCGCCCCCATGCGTCATCGCATCGCCCTTGGTTTCGCGCTCGCCGCAGCGCTGTCGTCCGGCACGGCAGGTGCGGCCGAATGGCCGATCCGCGCGTCGCGAACCGCCGTGTCCTTCAACGAGCCGCTGCTCGACGACCTCGGCCTGAGCATCCGCAAGGTGCGGCATGGGAACACGCGGTTCGTCCCGCACGAAGTGGCGGTCCGGGCCGGACCGCGTCTCGTCTTCGCCGCGCAGGACGTGGCCGGCAACGCCGCGGACGTCGAGGGCCTGGTGTTCGAGCACCTGATCGGTCCCGGCCTCGCCCATCGCGGCGGATTCGAGTTGCGCTGGCGCGATGGCGCACTGTCGCTCGACCGCTTCGTGCTGAGCGCGGCGTTCGATCCCCGGACCTTCGAGCTGCGCACGCAGGACGGCTTCACCGCCTTCCGGGCCGACTTCGCGCACGCGGAAGCCGATCCCGACAACGGCCGCATCCAGCTGTTCAACCTCGACCTGCGGATATCGCGCGCACTGGCGCGAAAGCTGGGACGTCCCGACCTCGAAGGACTGGCGGTCGGCGTGCTGGAAATCGATGCCACCGCGTCGGCGCCGGCATCGGCAAAAATCCTGGGCACGCCGCCGGCATGCAGCGACTGGTCCGGGGACCGGGACGTGGCGCTGATCAATCTCGCCAATGCCCAGCAATGGCAGCGCGGCAGCGGCCTGGTGGCCATCAGCCCCTCGGCCACGCTGAAGAACGTCGGCACGGCCAACGTGCCCTGGTACCGCTACTTCACCGGCCCCTATCCGCCGCACAACAACGACCAGCACCCCTTCCTGATCTGGAACATCTATCGCCAGGCGAACGGCCGCTTCGAACAGATCGGTACCTCGGCGGCGAAACACGCGTTCTATTCGGTCAACACCAATTGCGATCCCGGCGCCTGCACCGGCGCCTCGACCCCTGCGGGTTTCGGCCACATCCTCGGCCCGGGCTGCGAAGACGTGTACAGCCAGGGCAGCAACAACTCGCTGTCTTACCTGTCGTACCGTTCGGAGATCACCGCGAACACCGGCGCCTGGAACCACACCGGTTCGCACTTCGACCAGAACGGCGACGGCGTCCAGGACCACAACGGCCAGGGCGAAGGCTTCATGGACCACGGCGCCCTGGTCGCCGAAAGCGACCTGCAGACCGCGGGAGCCCAGTACTACATCGAC